>NZ_JVLI01000129.1:0-17961 GCF_001072315.1 Streptococcus pseudopneumoniae
CGTCAGCGTCGCCTTACCGTAGGTATGGTTACTGACTTCGTCAGTTCTATCCACAACCTCAAAGCTGTACTTTGAGTAGCCTGCGGCTAGCTTCCTAGTTTGCTCTTTGATTTTCATTGACTATAAAATAGTTTTAATTCTTTTTTTCAAATCCGGCACTACTTCTGCCTCAAACCAAGGATTTTTGGCCATCCAGATTTGATTTCGCGGTGAGGGATGAACTAAAGGAAAATAGGTTGGCAAGTAGTTCTGGTAATGTTTTACCCGTTCTGTTACCTTGCCACTGATTTTCTCCTTTAAATAGTAGGCTTGGGCATATTGCCCAATCAAGAGGGTCAATTGGATGTCTGGTAATTCTTGCAAGAGCTGAGGATGCCATTTTTCCGCAAACCCAGTTCTCGGTGGCAGGTCACCTGACTTACCATGCCCTGGAAAGTAAAAATCCATAGGCAGAACAGCAAAATAACCTGAATTGTAAAAGGTATCTTCATCCACACCTAGCCAGTCCCGCAAACGATCACCACTCTTATCTTTCCAGTAAAGGCCTGCTTCTTGGGTTTTAAGTCCCGGTGCCTGACCGATGATATTGATGCGAGCAGTTTTTGGCGCTGCAAAGAGAGGCTCAATGCCACGCTTTGTATAGCTAGCATTCTGCGGATCTGCCATAATAGCCTGCTTGATTCTTTCAATTTGAGACATCTACTTTCCCTCCAAAAAGAAGTCTAAGCATACAATCTCAGACTTCTATCGTTTTATTTGATCAATTCGTAAATAGCTTCGGCATAGATTGCTGCTGCTCGGAAGAGATCATCCAAGGCGATAAATTCATTGGCTTGGTGCATGGTGTCAATTGAGTCTGGGAACATAGCACCGTAGGCAACCCCACGTTCTAGCAAGCGACCAAAAGTACCACCACCGATGACTTGTTCATGACCTTGAAGTCCTGTTTGTTTTTCATAGACATTCAACAAGGTTTGTACAAGTGGATCTTCCATTGGTACATAGTGAGGTGTGTGACCATGTTCTGATAAGCTAACAGATACAACTGGCAAGTTTTCAAGAACTGACTTGATTTGCTCTGGACTTGTTCCTTTTGGATAGCGGATGTTGAGGGCAATGGTATTATCAGCGCTTGTTTCGTCAAAGCGGAAGACACCGGCATTCATAGAAAGAGCACCCATCTTTTCATCCACATGAGCCACTTTTAAGTTTTTACCTTCATGGTCATTTAAGAGAATCTTACCAGCAATGTCAAGGTAGTCTTTTGCAGGTCCTTCAAAAGCAAACTGGCTGAGGAAGAGAGCTAGGTAAGTCGCACCATTGACACCTGAAGCGGGCATAGCACCGTGGGCTGATTTACCAATAATCGTCACCTTGTATTGACCAGCTTCTTCTTGAATTTCTCCTCTGAGTTTGTGTTCTGCAACAAAGGTATCTAGTTTAGCTTGCAAGTCAGCCAAGTCACCTGAAACGACTGCTGTTGCTGATTCAGGCACCATATTTTCACGCAAACCACCTGTAAAGCTGTGAAGACGGGCAGCACCTGCATTTTCACCTGCAAAATGAAGATATTCTGTGATGTTACCTTTTTCACCGTTGATGATAGGGAACTCAGCATCTGGAGAGAAACCGAAGTCTGGTTTGGCAAGTCCTACATGTTCAAAGTAATAGTCCATGTCTGCCCAGCCTGATTCTTCGTCTGTTCCGACGATGAAGCGGACTTTCTTAGAAGTTGGAAGGCCCAATTCTTTGATGATTTTCAAACCATAGTAACAAGCTGTTGTAGGACCCTTGTCATCAGAAGCTCCACGCGCATAAAGGCGACCGTCTTTGATAGTCGGTGTGTAAGGATCTGTATCCCAACCGCTACCAGCAGGAACCACATCCATATGGGCAAAGATTCCGAGAACTTCTTCTCCATCACCAAACTCAAAATGTCCTGCATAGTTATCAACATTTTTAGTTGGGTAGCCATCGCGGTCTGCGATTTCAAGGAATTTTTCCAAGGCTTTTACTGGACCAGGCCCAAATGGATGTTCAGCATCAACCTTGCTGTCATCACGTTCAGAGTTGATTTCCAAAAGGCTAAACAAGTCAGCCAAGAGGTCTTCTTTGCGTTTTTCTACTTCTGCTGTAAAATCAATTGCTGTCATTTTTTTCTTCTTTCTATCTTTTCTCGATGATTTCATCTACTGGCAAGCGGTAGCTTGGTTCCAATTTTTCGTCTGTGTAGCCCACTGTAATCAAGAGTTCTGGGCGGAAACGGTCTTCAATGTCCAATACTTCATTGACTTTTGATTTGTCAAATCCAAGGATAAGATTTGATCCGATTCCTTGGTCTGTAAGAGCAAGAACCAAGTTCATGGCAACCAAACCTGCATTGAGGGCTAGGTAGTCGCTGACTTGTTGTTCATTGTAGCGTGCAAATTCAGCTGGCAAATTTTTCATGAAGTATTGAAGTTGTTCTTCTGAGAAATTGTTAGCACCACCAACTCGGGCAATCTTACGAGCACGTTTGGCAAGGTCTGTATCCGTAAACAGAGCAATGGTTACAGGCGCTGATGATACCTGCTCAAAGTTGGAACCATAAGCCAATTTTGCCAGTTCGGCATTTTTCTCACGTACCACCACAAATTTCCAAGGCTGGCTGTTGTGGGCACTTGGAGCCAAGGTTGCAATTTCGATAGCCGTACGCACATCTTTTGGATCAACTGGCTTATCAGTGAACTGCTTAGTCGCATGACATTTTTTATTTAATTCAAGAAATTTCATAATCGATTTCCTTTTCTAATTCTACTGCTTCCATTCTACCATAATTTGAAAGAGCTTGCAGAGATTTTCCATGATTAAGTTTTTTTATCACAACCATAAAAAATATATATTGGTTCATCAAGAAAGTTTCTGATAAACTAGCAAGTACTTTACATTTGAATGGAGACATTATGAAAAAATTTAGCCTATTACTAGCTATCCTACCATTTTTGGTTGCCTGTGGAAATCAATCCACACCCAAAGAGACCAGCGCTCAAAAGACAATCGTCGTTGCTACAGCCGGCGATGTGCCGCCATTTGACTACGAAGACAAGGGCAATTTGACAGGTTTCGATATTGAAGTCCTAAAAGCAGTAGATGAAAAGCTCAGCGACTACGAGATTCAATTCCAAAGAACTGCCTGGGAGAGTATCTTCCCAGGACTTGATTCTGGTCACTATCAAGCTGCAGCCAATAACTTGAGTTACACAAAAGAGCGTGCTGAGAAATACCTCTACTCACTTCCTATTTCGAACAATCCCCTCGTTCTTGTCAGCAACAAGAAAAATCCTCTGACTTCACTTGACCAAATCGCTGGCAAAATAACACAGGAGGATACTGGAACTTCAAACGCTCAATTCATCAATAACTGGAATCAAAAACATACTGATAATCCTGCTACTATCGATTTTTCTGGTGAGGATATCGGTAAACGAATCC
The DNA here is from genome assembly GCF_001072315.1 of Streptococcus pseudopneumoniae. GTDB lineage: Bacteria > Bacillota > Bacilli > Lactobacillales > Streptococcaceae > Streptococcus > Streptococcus pseudopneumoniae_R. The sequence continues at coordinate 3,472 of NZ_JVLI01000129.1, forward strand.
TAGACCTCTCTAACGGTGAATTTGATTTTCTAGTTTTTGACAAGGTATCCGTGCAAAAGATTATCAAGGACCGTGGCTTAGACCTCTCAGTCGTTGATTTGCCTTCTGTAGATAGCCCCAGCAACTATATCGTTTTCTCAAGCGACCAGAAAGAGTTTAAAGATAAATTTGATAAAGCACTCAAAGAACTCTATCAAGATGGGACCCTTGAAAAACTCAGCAATACCTATCTAGGTGGTTCTTATCTCCCAGATAAATCTCAGTTACAATAAGATATGATAAAAACGATTGGACCAGCCAATCGTTTTTAGTTTGCATTGGTTATTTTAGGAAACTCTTACAAAAAATCAAAAAAATTCTTCACATCTTCTACATACCCATGCTTTTCTATTAAGCTTGCTAATAATTCCAGATTGTGTCCCTGATAGTTATCTTCACGACGTAGTTCTTCATACATTTCGATAAAGGGAAGCCCCTTGGATTTGGCCAATTCCAACTCGGCTTCGTAATCATAAGCGACTTTACGAAATAGGATATTTACCAATTCCCCATCTTCAACCTCTATCACGGCATACTGGACACGGTGATTTTTTAACGCTTCCCAATTAAAATAGGGCATGCCAATCGACCCTGGATTGATGATTTGTTGCCCTTGACTGCCATAACGAAGCAACTGCTTGTGAACATGACCATAGACTGCCACGTCAACTTCATCATCTAGGAGTTGGTCAAATTTCTCTGTATCATTCTCAACTAGCAAGTCACCACCATAATTTTTGTCCGGTAAATTATGTGAGAGAGAAAAACGCAGCCCCTCAACTTCTTTCTTTTCCAGCAAAGGCAAGCTTCGTAGCCAGACAATCGTTGCAGGATCCATTCGCTCCATCAAAAACTGGGTCATGCGCATTAACTGGATTTCTTGCGGATCTTCCAAACCATATTCGCCATCCAATGCCTCAAGGACACAATCATCCCAATTGCCTCGAACACTTGCCGTGATAGGAAGGTCCTTTAGCAGGGCGACCAAGTCATTTGCACCTGGACCAGGTAGAAAAATATCTCCCAGAAGCCAGTATTCACTGACTCCTTGATTTTTAGCATCTGCAATCACTGCTTCTAGCGCCGTCGCATTGCCATGAATATCTGATAAAATTGCGATTTTATGGTTCATGATGTTTTTCCTTCCGTTTGATAATCTACTCTTTCTTCCGCCACTTGAGGTAAAGCTTCTGCCTCTTGCGGGTTCAACTTTCTCTGAACTGCTTCTGCGACTGCCCTTGGCACACCAACTTCGACAATCTCATCCACACTGGCTTCCTTGATTTTAGTGAGAGACTTGAAGTGCCTCATGAGATTTTGCTTGCGTTTAGGTCCCAGCCCTTCAATTCCATCCAGTTGTGATGAAAAAGAATTTTTTGAGCGCAGTTGGCGGTGGAAGGTGATGGCAAAACGGTGCACCTCATCTTGAATGCGTTGGAGGAGGAAAAATTCCTGAGAATTGCGAGACAACTCCACCACCTCAAGCGGATCTCCAAAGAGCAACTCATGGGTTTGGTGCTTGTCATTCTTTTGCAGACCTGCAATTGGAATGTCCAAACCTAGTTCCTCTTGGATGACTTGCTTGGCGATATTGACTTGACCTTGTCCCCCATCAATGACAATCAAATCAGGAGGAATCAAACCCTCACGCTGTACTCGACCATAGCGCCTGCGAATGACTTCTCTCATACTGGCATAGTCGTCTGGCCCGACTACGGTCTTGATTTTATACTTACGGTAATCCTTCTTACTAGGTTTTCCGTTGACAAAGACCACCATGGCTGAAACAGGACTGGTTCCCATGATATTGGAGTTATCGAAGGACTCGATACGAACTGGGGTCGGGATTTGGAGCAAGCGTCCCAGATTTTCAATAGCCCCTTGTGTCTTTTCGACTGATTTTTCTAGCAGATTGAACTTCTGCTCCAGACTAACACGGGCATTTTTTATGGCTAGATTGACCAGCTGTTTTTTCTCACCACGCTGGGGCTTGAGAATCTTGGTATCCACCAAGGCCTTGACAGCTTCTTCATCGATATCCTGCGGAATCAATACCTCATTGGGAACCAGGTGGGATTTTTCTTGATAGAATTGTCCCACATAGGTCAAGAAGTCCTCATCCGGATCATTATAATAAGGGAAAAGATTGACATCGCGCTCAATAAGCTTGCCCTGACGAACAAAGAAAACCTGAACACACATCCAGCCCTTGTCCACATAGTAGCCAAAGACATCCCGATTTTGGAGATCCTTAGCCATGACCCGTTGCTTGGTTCGAAGTGTTCCAATGGCCTGAATCAGATCACGGTATTCCGCCGCACGTTCAAACTCCATAGTCTGGGCTGCCGTTGCCATTTTGCCCTTTAGGTCTTCAATGATTTTGTTATCCTGCCCTTTCAGAAAATCAGAAACCTCCTGAGCCATAGACTTGAAGTAGGCATCATCCTTCTTACAGATGGTATGGGCCATACATTGGCCGATATGGTAATAAAAACAAACCTTAGACGGCGGATTGGTACACTTGCGAAAAGGGAAAATCCGATCCAGTAGTCGTTTGATTTCATTGGCTGCCCCCACGTCTGGATAAGGTCCAAAGTAGAGACCTCCGTCCTTCTTGACCTGACGAGTGATAATCAAACGAGGATAGCGTTCATTGGTGATTTTGATAAAAGGATAGGACTTATCATCCTTTAGCATGATATTGTACTTAGGCTTATTTTCCTTAATCAGGTTGATTTCTAGGAGAAGTGCCTCAATATTAGACTCCGTAACGATAAATTCAAAATCCACAATTTCAGACACCAAGGCCTCTGTTTTTGTATCATGACTTCCACGGAAATAAGACCTCACGCGGTTGCGCAGATTTTTAGCCTTTCCTACATAGATAATGGTGCCGTTTTTATCCTTGTGAATGTAGCAACCAGGGCTGGTCGGTAAGAGCTCTAGTTTTGATTTAATCAAGTTGTTCATAGTTCCATTATAGCAAAAAAGTAGGGAAAGATAGTCCCCTACTCATTGGTCTCATATAATTTTCGAAGGTTTGCAACATCCTCTTCCTGAATACCATAAAAGGAACCTGCAGGTTGCATGACAGACTTCTCATCTGTATGGTCCAAACCAATAGCATGCCCCAACTCATGTTCTGCCGTATGGACAATGCGCTCATAGGAATAGCCATAGTCTGGATTGGACAAATAATAATGATTCAGACGCACCGTTACAGACAAGAATTGCCCTGTTAAGAGATTGGTCTGACTTTCCGCCTCTCCTGCCACAGGGGTGCCTCCGTCATTCATCTCAGTAGCCAAGATATCTGCCTTGCTGGACTCGGTGACAATTTCAAAGTTAAAAGCACCAGTTTGATTCCAATTCTGAATCGCTTCTACATAAGCTTCTTGAAAGCGTGAATCCATCTGGGGATCCAAGTAAATACGAGCAGAAGCCTGTGGCCACCTTCCTTCAGAATGCTGGTGGCTATCTGTCTGGTTCAACTTAGGCAGTTGCCCTGTTTTTTCCCATTGGTCGATACTTTGTTGACCAATCTTTATTGACCGTTCTGCTTGCTTTAGCGCTTCTTGAAAATCTCCGTTCAAATACCAGAGAAGTCCGAAAGCAAGCGCACATAAGAGCACAACTATCCAAACCAGGCGCCAAAACAAACGCCACACAAAAGAAAAGAAGGCCCCTATCAAACGAAAAAGCCAGCGCATATCCTTCCACCTTTCTAGCAAATAAAAATTATTTTACTAAAAGAAGCTGAAAGAAAGCTAAATACTGACTTTTTCATCTTAACGTCCTACTATTTTTTTGAGTAACTGGATAGCTTTGTATTTTAAAGGCGATGGATGATAACGGAAAGTACCTGCTTTGCGTACAATATAGCCATTAAAATTCTGTTTAAAACGCAAAACACCATCACTTCCATCAAAAATCCCTTGAATCCCTAGGAAGTTGTATTTAGGTATTCCACGTTTTATACTTTCCAACATAATATATTTTTGAAGCAGTGCAGGGGCATAGAACTTATTAAATTCAGTGTAGGAACCACTAAAGAGATAAGTCGTTTCCTGAGGCATATAAACAAATAAACTCCCGGCTAAAACAATATCTTCTTCTCCATATTTTTCAATCAAGTCTCTCGCTTCTGCTTTTCGAACTTCAAAAGTTTCAAATTGACTAGAATATTCTCTCAGTTGATTTTGTTTTTTCTCAGAATGAGGATTTTTACTCAAATCAAGTCGCAACTTGTCTAAGACTTCTTCTAGTTTACTTTGTTCACCTTGCAATTTGCTCATATACTCCGAAAAATTTAAGCTTGCTATGAGAAACTCCGCTTGTTCTCCAAATGAATCATAAAAGTGCTCATAATATTCTAAACTTTTATCACTGTATTCTCTACGTTCAGAGGTTTCTTTTGTTATATTCTTAAAAATCGATAGTTCTTCACGTTGTAACTTTTTCAACCGAATGCCAAACGTTTCAGCCTTTTTCACCAAGGGTTTACCCTTTTTACTAAAACTTTTAAGCAAATTCTTTTCAGTTAATTCAGTCAAATCTTTATAGTATAACCAATCTGGTTCTCCACCTGGATACCCTGTCGTCAATCCATCAAACTGATAACCTAAATCAGTCAAATCTTGAATAATACTTTTTTTCTCAGCATCTATCGGATTACCTTGGCTATCAAAAGTTTGATAAGTTTCATAAGGTTTTACAAGCAACTCTAATACACCATTTTGCTTGGCATATTCTTTTAACTCTTCATAAAAAACTGGAAGAGCATCTTGTTGGGTATAAATTGGTCCAGAATTGAGCTCCATATGAAGACCACCTAGCATTGGTAAACTATAAACCAAAGCTGCAACTTGAATTTCTCCTTCTTGTTTTAAAGCAAGATAAACAATTTGAGCTCCTCTTTTTTCTAGCAAGTCACCCATCTGGACAGATTGCATAAAGGAACGAGAAGAAACCTGATCAGAATAAATCTGAAACTCTTCTTTGGTGAGTGTTGTTAGTGCCATATACTTACTTTCTATGTTTTTTTCTTAATGTTTTACGGAAATCAAGAGCAAGTCTTAACAGAGGATAGAGAGGATGGGTAGGCATTGTAAATTCACCCAAATATTCTTCAATCGTTGGATTAAATTTTTCCTTAAAATGATAAAGTCCACCATTGAGAGAGTTTTCAACACCACCTAAATTTTGCCACAACATACCTCGCTCAAAGGCATAGCGAGCCGTTTCATACCAAGTTAAAATTGGTGCATTGTAACGTTTAAAATCATCATCCATACCAGCATATAGATTGACAGAGGTAGTACCAAATTCCAAACTCAAAGTAGCCGCTAAAGGAACTCTCGCTTGACCTGCATCCATATATTCCTGCAGGAAAGTCAATTCCTCTAACAAACGTTCTTTTTCCTTCTTCTGCGCTTCTACTTTTGAAGTGCGAGTCGACTCAGTAAAGGTCTCTTCCAAGGCTCTATTTTTCGCTAACTGTTCTTCTAATTCTTGCGAACGTTTAGAGACATCCAAGGTGGCCAAGGTGATATAGGCCTTGTCCTTAAAATTATCTAACAACTTTTTATAATAGGCTTCATTCCTCAAATGAATCTCTTTCCGCTTCTCGGTTTTTTTCATCAAAAAGGAAAAAGACTCCAATAATTCAGTTCCACCAAATTGAATCTCTACCCCCTTATTCCGTGCTGTTCGAATAGCCTGTTTTGTTGACTTAGAAAGTTTATCTTCTTCAAAATTTTCCTTGTATATTTTCGCCTGAATACGAGGTTGAATGGTGTCTCCCATTTCCTCTGTTTTTCCTGACCACCTTACTCCCATTTGTTGCAAACTATCAATAATAGCCAGATTTTCAGGAAATTCTGTCTTTTCCTGATTGATTAAACTTTGAGACAGGCAAATACTTGGATCAAAAGTCACAAAAATAGCTCTCTTACTGCGAGCATAAGACTTAATGGACTGAATGACAAAACTCAAGAGTTCCGTATCCCCATAATCCAATATGGGTCCTCTTGGGACGTAAAACATTTTATAGCCTAGCGGAAGAGTTCTAATCAAAATACTAGCTGTCGCCAGTAATTTTTCTTCCCTGTAGACACCAAACCTCTCATGTTGCCAATCAGACTTAACTTCTTCCCAAGCACTACTTTGTAATACATTAGCTAATTCATGTTCTTTGACAAACTGATCATATTCTAATGTGGGAATGCCAATTTGATAACGGTACATTTCCTACTCTCTTTCCTCCAGTATCTTATTACTATTCTACTACTTTCGTTTGAAAAGTCTAGTGAAAACATATTTTATTTTAGTTCTACTACCCCTATGCTGAAGTTCAAACTAACTCAATCTCTCTTCTAATTTGAAATCGATTGGAAGAGTTGCTAAGAACAGTTCCAATTGTTTTTCCCAGTAGTACCACTCGTGAGTTCCAGCACTATGGCTATAGGTCACATCAAAACCTAGTTTTTTGAGATTTTTCACTGCTAGATTATTGGCTTCATACAAGAAATCCTGCTCGCCACACCAAGCCCACAGCTTGGTCTTTTTATCCGATTTTTTAGCCAGACTTTCAAGCGAATAGGGACTAGTTGTCCAATCCTTAATCTCTCCAAAAACACCTCTCCAGTAAGCTGGTGTCCCCAGATTTTGGCTTTCAGGAGAAAAATCTTGAAAACTAAGGGCGCCTGAAAAGCTAGCTGCACGAGAGAAACGATTTGTAGCAAGAGCCAATTTGAAACAGCCATAGCCTCCCATGGAGAGACCAGCGATAAAGGTCTTTTCACGCTTACTGGTCATATTAGGGAAGAATCGTTTCAGAACCTGTGGCAATTCCTCTGCTAGAGCTGTGTAGTAGTCAAAACCATACTGGGTATCGGTATACCAACCGTTGCTGGTATTAGGCATGACAACGATTAGATTGGTTCCTCGAAGCAAGCGTTCTACATTGGTTCGCTTGAGCCAACTATTATGATTGCCAGACATCCCGTGCAAGAGGTACAAGACGGGAATGTCTTTACAATCTGGTTCTTCCACTCGATTAGCATCAGGATAGAGGACATTCACTCCCCACTCCATATCCAAAACTTGTGAGTAATACTCAATTTTCATTACTGCCATGATTTGCTCCTTCTATTTTCCGATAAGAAAAAGCCAAAACTCGGCTTTCTCTCTGTTTATTTCAAAGATTATTTCGCTTCCATCACCACTGGTAAAATAGCTGGACGACGTTTGGTTTGGTCAAAGAGATACTTGGTAAGATTATCACGAACCTTCCCTTTGAGATCTGCCCAGTCAAAGTCATCTCCTTGAAGATAGTCTTCTACCGTCTGGTTAATCAATTCTGAACTTTCCCGGAGAATATCGCGACTCTTCTTGAGATAAACGAATCCACGCGTATGAACACGAGCCTTGGCTACAATTTTCTTCTCACGACGGTTAACGGTGATTGCGACGATGAAAATACCATCCTCTGACAAGACCTTACGGTCACGAAGAACCACATTTCCAACATCACCGATGGCATTTCCGTCAATCAAGACATCCCCTGCCGAAACCGCTCCAGCTGGGACAAAGTCTCCATTCTCATAAGCCATGCTGGTTCCCTTTTTAGGGATGAAAATGCGTTCTGGCAACATACCAACTGCCATAGCAGCCTTAGCATGAGCATCCAACTCACGGTATTCCCCTTGGACAGGGAAGAGGTACTTAGGTTGCAAAAGATTGATCATCAGCTGCAAATCACGCACATTTCCGTGCCCTGATACATGTAAACTTTGGGTAATCAATTTGACAACCCCACCTGCCTGATAAATCATATTTTCCACACGCGCAACAAAGGCTTCTTTAGCAATAGACGGAGCCGTAGCAATATAGACCAGGTCCCCATCCTTGATTTCTACATAACGATGGCGACCAATCGACATCTTACGAAGTCCATTGATAGGTTCACCCATACGACCTGTCTCAAGGATAATCAACTCATGGTCTTCAAAGCGAGACATATCTTTCGGCTTAATCAAGAGAATTTCGTTGGCTAAAGACAACTTCTTGAGACGAATCGCTGTGCGGACGATATTTTCAATATCAAATCCTGTCAAGACGATACGTCGACCTGTTTTATCCGCAGCGTCAAAAATTTGCTGGATACGAGAAAGGTTACTGGAAACAGCTGCAACGATGATACGACCTTCCCAGTCAGCAATGGTTTGGGTAATTTCATCCCTAACTTCACTTTCGCTAGCCACCTGAATATTGCTGTCCGCATTGGCCGAATCACTGAGGAGAGCCAGGACGCCGTCACGACCGATTTCTGCCAAACGAGCGAAGTCTGTCGCATAGGATTCACTAGCTGTCTGGTCAAATTTGAAGTCACCTGTATAAACGATGCTTCCTTCCGATGTCTTCAAGACAATTCCCAGACTCTCTGGAACGGAGTAAGTCGTAGGGAAGAAGGAAACCACTGTCCCACCAAAATCAATCTCCGTATTCTCATCAATGACATGGAAATCATTAAATTTCTTAACGGCATCATTTCCTTTGACAAAGAGTTTTGCCAACTCAATGGTCAACTCAGACCCAAATACAGGAACTTTAGCCTCTGCCAAGAGATAAGGTAGAGCACCAATGGCATCCGCATGCCCGTGGGTCAAGAAAACCCCAGCAATACGGTCGCTATTTTCAAAAAGGTAATCCATGTTTGGAATCACCACATCGACCCCTAATTGTTCATTTTCAGGATATTTTAACCCTACATTCAAAACAAAAATGGACTCTCCAATTTCAGCAATGTACATATTTTTTCCATTCTCACGCACACCACCAAGTGTTGTTAAACTGATATTACTCATTTTTCCTCCAAAATCTTAGTTTATCTTGATTATAGGGCAACTCTACCCTCTTATTCTAAAAGTTCTAATACTTTCAGCCGAATCTTTTCCTACCATTATACCATTTTTTTGATGATTTTCAAAATGAAGGTCTGTTTTCAAAAAAGAGTTGATTTCCCAACTCTTTCCTAACTTCTACTCTTTTTCCATCAAAAAATCATAAATTTCTTGCACCGTACCCAGCGCCATCATTTCTTGGTCTTTAACGGTTTGTTTAAGATTTTGGTAAATCTGACTTTCTCCTATCTCTCGCTTTGGTGCCTCTTTATTGACTGTCATGACCCCATCTTTGATGGTCACAAAGCCTAGTTCTTCGAATACTTGAATCATCTTGACCAGCAAGATTTGTTGAATATTGAGATAAGTCGCCAAATCTTTCAGCTTGTAGCGAATATCAAACTCTGGAAACTGGTAGATGGTCTTGTACAATTTTGCAAACTGCTCTCTAGTCCCATAACCTGTCAGATAATAGGCCTTTTCAATGTCATTTTTGAAATAAACCGCAGAGAAATTCTGTTCCTGAAAAATGGTCTTCAGCTGAGTAATATCCTCAGGAATGGTTTTTACGACAATCGCTTCACTAGTCGCTATATCTGGCAGTTCTCCAGCAAAATCCAAGACTGGAACTCCTTCTGGCAAGACTGCATTTTTCCCACGGATGTTAAAAAGTTGAACACCCTCCACACGCGCATCCACCATCATCAACTGGAGGGCAGTTTGGCCATTCCATTGGTTGACAGACAATTTGACTGCCAACTCTAGGTTCTTGGTTTGAGAAAACTCTGTTGCCCATCTGCCTTGACCAAAGGCTACCACTTCAAAACTCGTCTCACCCTTGGAAATTTTCAGCTTGAGATGGGCATTGCCTGCCCCCATAGTACGGGCACTTTCGACCTGAAAATCCTTAATATAAAAGACAGGTTTCTGATTGTCCATTCCAAAGGGAGCTAAACGTTCAAAACTTTTGACCGTCTCTAAGCTAAGTTCCTCCAAATCCAGTTCTTCATCTAAGTTTAACTTGTTCTTACCACTAGCATCTGCGCCTTTTTCACGGATATAATCTTCTAAGACCTGAGATAAATCTGAAAGTTTCTCAACTTCCAGCGTCATGCCCGCCGCACCAGCATGGCCACCGAATGCAATGAAGAGGTCGCGATGGGGATCTAGGGCTTCAAAAATATCGACCGCTTCCACACTACGAGCACTTCCCTTGGCACGACCGTCTTCTATATTAAGAACGATGACTGTCTGTCCCAATTCTTCCAACAAACGACCAGCTACGATTCCTAGAACCCCAGGATTCCAGTCTTCCTTGGCCAAGACCTGGACCTTCTTCTCAGGATCCACCATAGTCTTGGCTTCTTCATAGATTGACTGGACGATTTCCTTGCGCTCTTCATTTTTCTGGTGAATCATAAGGGCAATCTCGTGCGCTTCCTCTTCATCAAAGCCAGTCAGCAAATCAATGGCAGGATTGGGATCATCCAAGCGGCCCAAGGCATTCAAACGAGGGGCAATCTGGAAACCAACTGTTTCTTCTGTTACTTCGTTGGCAGCAATCCCAGCCATATCCAGCATTTCTTGTATACCAATACGTTGAGTGTGACCCAACATTTCCAGACCATATTGAACTAGAATACGATTCTCATCTGTCAAACTCACCATATCCGCAATGGTTCCGATAGCAACCAAGTCAAGCAATTCCACTTGTACTTCTTCTAACAGGGCACAAGCTAACTTGAAGGCTACTCCACAACCAGCCAAATATTTGAAAGGATAGTCCGCATCTGGATGTTCAGGGTGAATGATAGCGTAAGCATCTGGTAAGGTTTCAGGCATGGAATGGTGGTCAGTCACAATGACATCCACTCCCATAGACTGTGCCAGTTCAATGGCTTCGTGACCAGCAACCCCATTATCCACCGTCACAATCAAAGAAATCCCTTCTTGCTCGATAAAGTATTTGTAAACACTGGCATTAGGTCCATAACCGTCGGTAAAACGATTAGGCAGGTAAACACGGCACTCAGCGCCAAGTTGTTCCAAACTTTCCTTAACAATCGAAGCTGAAGTCATGCCATCCGCATCGTAGTCCCCATAGATGAGAATATTTTCCCCTTCTTCAATAGCCTGACGAATCCGTTCCACTGCCTTATCCATATCATGGAGTAGATAAGGGTCATGCAAGTCCTCCAAGGAAGGTTCTAAAAACTTCTTCAGACTTTCTTGGTCCTGAATCCCTCTCTCAAACAATAACCGAGCTACCTCAGGACCCAGTCCAGCCTTCTTGGCTATCTTTGTAAAATCCGCATCTTCTACCTGCGGGGCAAACTGCCATTCATAAGTAGGTGTTATCAAAAAGACATCCACTCTTTCTAAGAATTCTATTGCTTCATTATAACATGATTTAGACGTTTTCTCTATCCAGATTGCTTTTTTATAAAATTTTAGTGAATTTTTTCAGATATGATTTGACAAGACAAATTTTTTGGTGTAGAATCATGTTATAAATTCTAACACAAAGGAGATTCCTTATGGCTTTAGTAGAATTTGAACACGTCGAAAAATATTACGGGGACTACCACGCGCTCCGCGACATCAATCTCCGTTTTGAAAAAGGACAAGTCGTTGTCCTACTCGGACCATCTGGTTCTGGAAAATCCACTCTTATCCGCACCATCAATGGTTTGGAGGCTGTAGACAAAGGAAGTCTTCTAGTAAATGGTCACCAAGTTGCTGGTGCCAGCCAGAAAGATTTAGTTCCTCTTCGCAAGGAAGTCGGCATGGTTTTCCAGCATTTTAACCTCTACCCTCACAAAACAGTGTTAGAAAACGTAACACTCGCACCCATAAAAGTTCTAGGAATTGATAAAAAAGAAGCTGAAAAAACAGCCCAAAAATATCTGGAATTTGTAAATATGTGGGACAAGAAAGATTCTTATCCAGCCATGCTATCTGGTGGACAAAAACAACGGATTGCCATCGCACGTGGACTCGCTATGCATCCTGAACTCCTCCTCTTTGATGAGCCAACATCTGCTCTTGACCCTGAAACCATCGGCGATGTTCTAGCGGTTATGCAAAAATTGGCCCACGATGGTATGAATATGATTGTCGTTACTCATGAAATGGGCTTTGCCCGTGAAGTTGCGGATCGCATTATCTTTATGGCTGATGGAGAAGTTTTGGTGGATACGACAGATGTCGATGACTTTTTCGACAATCCAAGCGAACCTCGTGCTCAACAATTCCTCAGCAAAATCATCAACCACGAAAGTGACAAAGTCAAATAAGGAGGCGCCTATGAAAAAGAAATTCTTTTTATCAGCATTATTGATTAGCCTTTTCGGCCTTGCTGCTACAAAACCAGTCCAGGCTGATACCAGCGTCGCAGATATTCAAAAAAGAGGCGAACTGGTTGTCGGTGTCAAACAAGACGTTCCCAATTTTGGCTACAAGGATCCTAAGACAGGAACCTATTCTGGTATCGAAACTGACTTGGCAAAAATGGTAGCTGATGAGCTCAAGGTCAAGGTTCGCTATGTGCCTGTTACCGCACAAACCCGTGGCCCCCTTCTAGACAATGAACAGGTCGATATGGATATCGCGACCTTCACCATTACAGACGAACGCAAAAAACTCTACAACTTTACCAGTCCCTACTACACGGACGCATCTGGATTTTTGGTCAATAAATCTGCCAAAATCAAAAAGATTGAGGACCTAAACGGCAAAACCATCGGAGTCGCCCAAGGTTCCATCACCCAACGCCTGATTACTGAACTGGGTAAAAAGAAAGGTCTGAAGTTTAAATTCGTCGAACTTGGTTCTTATCCAGAATTGATTACTTCCCTTCATGCTCACCGTATTGATGCCTTTTCCGTTGACCGCTCTATTCTATCTGGCTACATCAGCAAACGCACAGTACTATTAGATGATAGTTTCAAGCCATCTGACTACGGTATCGTTACCAAGAAATCAAATACCGAGCTAAACAATTATCTCGATAACTTGGTTACTAAATGGAGCAAGGATGGCAGTTTACAAAAACTCTATGACCGTTACAAGCTCAAACCATCTAGCCATACTGCAGATTAAGGAGGATACCCCATGACAGATTTATCATCTTGGACAGCCTATTTTCAGGATTTTGGACAATTTTTCAATGGTTTCCTCTTCACTCTTGCCCTAGCGATCGGATCCTTTATCCTCGCCATGGTCTTAGGCATCTTCTTTGGAGCCATGTCAACCAGCAAACGTCCGATTTTGCGAATCTTAGCTCGCATCTTCGTGGAATTTTATCAAAATACTCCCCTCTTGGTGCAGTTTGTTATCGTTTTTTATGGTTTGCCTCTTATTAGTGACCATATCATCATGATTCCGATTTATTGGACAGCTGTCCTCTGCGTAGGGCTCTATCACGGTGCCTATATCGCTGAGGTGATTCGCTCAGGGATTCAGTCTATTCCTAGCGGTCAGATGGAGGCCGCCTTGTCGCAAGGTTTTACCTATATCAACGCCATGCGCTTGATTATCTTACCTCAGGCCTTTCGTATCATTCTCCCTCCTTTGACTAACCAAATCGTTAACCTCATTAAGAATACCTCGACAGTCGCTATCATTTCTGGAGTGGACTTGATGTTTGTGACCAAGTCCTGGTCAGCTCTTAACGGAAACTATATCCCAGCCTTTCTAGGTGCTGCCCTGCTCTACTTTTCTCTTTGCTTTCCTGTTGCCCAGTTTGGTCGCAAGATGGAGCAAGCCAACAAAAAAGCCTATTCACTTTAGGAGGTTACTATGGAATCCATTTTAGAAGTTTTGACCCCAGATAACCTAATCTTTATCTTTAAAGGATTTGGCTTGACCCTCTATATTTCTCTAATTGCCATCGTCCTCTCTACCCTTATCGGTACAGTTCTAGCAGTCATGAGAAATGGCAAAAATCCTGTCTTGCGCATCATCTCCAGCATTTACATCGAATTTGTACGGAATGTTCCCAACCTTCTCTGGATTTTCACTATCTTTTTAGTTTTTAAGATGAAATCCACACCAGCAGGAATCACTGCCTTCACTCTCTTTACCTCAGCAGCCCTAGCTGAGATTATCCGAGGCGGTCTCAATGCCGTAGACAAGGGGCAGTACGAAGCAGGAATGTCGCAAGGATTTACATCAGCCCAAATCCTCTACCACATCATTCTCCCACAAGCAATCCGCAAAATGCTGCCAGCCATCATTTCTCAGTTTGTAACCGTGATTAAGGATACCAGTCTTCTCTACTCTGTTATCGCCCTACAAGAGCTCTTTGGAGCTAGCCAAATTCTCATGGGCCGTTATTTCGAACCAGAGCAAGTCTTCAGTCTGTATATCCTGATTGCCCTCATCTACTTCAGCTTTAACCTAGCCATTTCTAGCCTATCTCATATGCTAGCAAAACGTTGGCAACAAGCCGCAGAATAATACTCTTCGAAAATCTCTTCAAACCACGTCAGCTTCCATCTGCAACCTCAAAACAGTGTTTTGAGCAACCTGCGGCTAGCTTCCTAGT
>NZ_JVLI01000130.1:0-1162 GCF_001072315.1 Streptococcus pseudopneumoniae
CAACGGCAACACCGACATCTTCTGAACCAACAACCGCAACTAGTAGTAACCAATAAGGAGAATTGAATGAATAAAAAAATAGAACAACTTGAAGGTAAGCTTGAGAAAGTGAGAAAAGATAAGGAAAAAGCGCAACGACAAAAAGAAGAAGCAGATAAAAAAATCAAGAATTACATAAATCAAGAAAAAGATTTAGAAGCACAGCTTTTTGTTGCTCTATCAGAAGAAAGTGGCTTATCCTACCAGGAAATGAAGGAACTAATCCTTCCAGCACAATCAAGTAACCAAGGAGTGAACCATGTATAAAATTATCAATCAACTGACTAATCAAGAGGAAACATTTGAGTACCGAGATGACTTGTTATCAAGGCTAGAAATCATCAACGAGAGAATGAAGAGTAATAGAATAACCGGAACCTATCGGCTTTATTCTCTCAATTCTGAAGGTGAAATCCTACAAGAAGAAAGTCTTGAAATACCTTTTGTTGGCATCATTGATCAGTTGTTGGAAAATTTTGGTATGAGTGCTGGAAAGAAAAAGAAAGGTTTGCTTCATTTTTTAGAAAAACATAAAGAAAAGAACTCTTCACTAGGCACACCAGAACCTCAACCCCAACCAGAACCAGCTCCTGAACTAGAAGATCTAACAGTAAAGAAAGAGGCGAATTTAGCTCGTCAAAGAATTGCTGAGCTAGTTTCTCAGAAGCCTCAAGATGAGGTTGGAGAGGAAGTACCTTTGGAAGATAAAATTACCTATTCTTCTAGTGAATGGACTACAGATCATTTCAGTAGATTGGATGCAAAAGAGGTAGAACGAGGAAAACCTGCAAAAGATATGCTTACACAAGAAGTAGTTTCTATTGTTGAAAAATCAACGCAGGAAGAGAAAAGCCCTCTTTCTGTTAAAGAAGATAAGGGTAATGTTGAGCCTTCCTTCTCCCTTTCTCATGTGACTTCAGTAAATTTACCTTCAGAGGTTATTGATAGCTTTGAGGATCAGACGGTTACTTATAAGCAATCTGTTAAACATAAAATTCAGTCTAACGAAGAGTTTATTAAGGAAGCAAACGAGGAAATTAATGAGTGCCAAAACAAAATTAATGAGTTGCGACAACAGATTCTTGCCAAAGAGAAACAAGCTAGTCAACTGAAGGATCTTTAT
>NZ_JVLI01000012.1:0-213 GCF_001072315.1 Streptococcus pseudopneumoniae
TTCTGCTAATTCATCTCTCCATTTTCCATGTAATTCCCAAACTAGCTCTAATGGATTATTAAAGGATTTTTCATTTTCTACCGATACAGCTGATAAATCAACTGATGACTGTTGATTCTGGGTTCTCAAGGCATCATTCCAGTCTGTCTTCTCCTGACTTTGTTCAGGGGCTTTTTCTATGTACTCCAGTATTTGTGCATCTAAACGATCAAT
>NZ_JVLI01000131.1:0-261 GCF_001072315.1 Streptococcus pseudopneumoniae
ATCTGCCGTTACCTTGTAGTAGTTGACTGAGCCTGCCAAGACCTGTTTACCACCGATGTTCACGCCTGCTTTATTCAAATTCTTCTTGGTAGGTTTCACGGTAGGAACGTTATTTACAACTGTATCTGTTTTATAGCCGTTACCAAAATCAACTTGATAAGCTGTATTTTCAAATGATTTCCCTGTATTTCGTAGTTTTTCCTTGGTTACCATTGGATTAATAATTGTAACCGATTTTCCTGATTTAATATACTGGTTAAA
>NZ_JVLI01000132.1:0-586 GCF_001072315.1 Streptococcus pseudopneumoniae
TCAGTCACATATATACGGCAAGGCGAAGCTGACGTGGTTTGAAGAGATTTTCGAAGAGTATTAGTGATAAATCCATTATACAGTAGAAAACTCAATTTATCACCTCCGCTCCTCAACTGTCTATTTTTGATCCTGAATTGTTACTTGAGTAAGTTCTTTTTTCAAATAGCTTTTCCCTAAGAATCAGTATATTATGTATTCTCATTGGTCAAAAATAAAGATATCATCTATTTACTTTAACATAAAAAATTATCGAATAACAACTATTGTCCTCTATATGAATAGTTATTCCTAAACCTAAAAATTTTGAAATCAAGTTGACCTAAACCTCTCATTACCTCATGAAATTTAGGATTTAGATTCACTGATCAATTTACCTGTATCAAAAATCTCCTAGCAGACTTTCCTGCTAGGAGATTTTCTTATGAGAGGTACTTGTTTAAGCTTTGAAAATCGGATTTATTATTCGATAATTATCAAACAATCTACCAATTAAGCTTCTTCGTCTTCTTTACGACGACGGCCTGCAAGACCAAGACCAAGTAATGCACTTGCGGCAGCTGCTACCATAGCTACAGTAGAATCT
>NZ_JVLI01000133.1:0-421 GCF_001072315.1 Streptococcus pseudopneumoniae
CGACTTTAAAAGTTCTTTTAGAAGTTTTTTTCTCCAGTTTCGCCTTATCTAATTCCTGCTTAAAGAAGACCTGCTTTTTATTGTTCCTATCTAATTCCTGCTTAAGGAAGACCTGCTTTTTATTGTTTCTATCTAATTCCTGCTTAAGGAAGACCTGCTTTTTAATTTCCTCTGGACGAAGTGCCTTTCCTTCTTTTCCAAGATTTCTTCCTTGTTTCTGGATATTCTTGTACTCTTTTTGGATTCTCTTATACTCTTTTTGTATTTTCTTGAGCTTGTTCTTAGAAGCTCGAAATTGGCTTCGACTCTTCTTTACCAACTGACGTTTAGAGTTGGTCTGAGATTGTAACTTCGTAAGTTGTTTTGCGCTATCTTGTTGAACCGTTCGGTAATTCTTACGAACTTTTTCTAGCTTTCGATC
>NZ_JVLI01000013.1:0-1949 GCF_001072315.1 Streptococcus pseudopneumoniae
ACTAGGAAGCTAGCCGCAGGTTGCTCAAAACACTGTTTTGAGGTTGCAGATGGAAGCTGACGTAGTTTGAAGAGATTTTCGAAGAGTATTAACTAATAGATGATAAAATTTCTTTAGGCGATTTTCTAAATAAGAATAGGAAACAAAGAGCTACTGATAAGCAACTAATCAACAACAGAAAGACATAGGATTCTGCAAATGATAGGATATTAGTTGATAGACTGCTTGCTTTAGCTAGCGTGTCTTGTAAGCTTGCCTGATCTCCACTTGCTAGGACAGTTTGGAGCAGATAGGATGTAATGGCATTTCCAGCGATAAAGGATGGAAGCAAAGCACCGAGAGATACCAAAACTACCTCTAAACAGAATTGTAGGAAGATCGAGCTTTTGCCTTTGCCAAGTGCCAGTAAAATTCCCACTTCGTAGACCCTTTCTCTCAACCAGAGAGACAAAACCAGAATTAGGGCCCCTGCTCCTGCTATCAACATCCCATAAAGGAAGATAGTCAGAAAGGTTTGGAAGGTGGCAACTGAGTCCTTGATTTGTTCAAAGGCCTTGTTTTCCTTCTCGACTTGATAGCCTTGATTTTCCAAGGACAAGTTTTCCACCTGCTCCATGAGTCCGTCCATTTCCTTAGGATTTTCTACATAGAAGCGGGCTGCACTGACTTGAGGTTCACTATTTCCTAAAAGAGTTTGGCTACTTTCATAGTCTGTAAAGACTTGGTTTTCACTGAAGTCAGAAGACAAGCCTGTAAATTTCTCTTGTTTTTTACCAGAAAAGATGCCGACAATCTCAAACTCCACTGTTTGCCCTTTGCCAGCTTCTGACTGACCAGCATCTAAGGTAATCTTGTCATGAAGCGAAAGACCGTTCTTCTTAGCCAACTCTTCGTGGATGATGATTTTCTTTGAATCCCCTTTTTGAAGATGTCGCCCTTCTTTTAGATTGAAAGCCGAGCTGGTAAAGGTCACATCCTTGGATGAATCATCCAGAGCCGTTAAGCTAACCAGGTTCTTGTCCGTAGCTGACAAATCATCACGTTCAACGCTCTGCTCGCCACTCACTGCTTCCTTGTCTTTTAGTTTTGCAACCGTCTCGAGTTCAGGAGAAACATTTTCCAGTCCCTTAATCTTGCTTACAGATGCTAGGTCTGACAACTTGAAAGTCTGACCGTTCTCTGTCTTCTTAATAGAAAAAGATGTGTTGAGTGATTTGTAAAGATTGGTTTCCACTGTTTTGTTGGACTTCATCAGAGTCAAACAGGCTGAAATTCCAGCCAATAGGACCAATAAAATCAGAAATAAAATAAAACTTCTCAGTCGTTTTCTGCTGACATAAGCCCAAGCTCTTTGGATTGGATTCATTTGTCACCTCCATATTTGTAAGACTATTATAAAACCCAAATATGAAATATTTATGAAATACGAAAAAAGAACTAGAGTTCTCACAAATGAGTGATTGTTCTAGTTCTTTTTGATTTACAAAGACTTCATGTAGGGAAAGCTAGCAATGATCAGATGAGATCATCTATTTAAGCTTCCTCTTCATTGTCTTTCTTCTTTTTAGCAAATAGCAAGCCAAATGCTCCAAGAAGAGAGAGAGCTCCTAATGCACCTGTAGCACGATCTGCTTTCGTACCAGTATTTGGCAATACTGCTTGATTTTGAGAAGGGGCTACCTGAGCATCAACTGTTTCTACCTTATCAGCCAATTGACTCGGTACTTCAACTGTTTGACTTGGTTGTTCAGCCGGTTGAGTAGTTGGCACCTCAGCAGGGGTGGTAGTATCGCCGTTGTTAGTGTTGCTGCCGCTATTAGGGTTAGCACCATTATTACCAGCTTGTACTACTTCTTTTGTTGGCGTTGCTGTTACTTCGCCGGTTACTGGATCTACAGTGTGAGTTGTTGTTGTCTTAACGACATCATCGCCTTCTTTGCTGTAGACAA
>NZ_JVLI01000134.1:0-22481 GCF_001072315.1 Streptococcus pseudopneumoniae
CAAAACGGTGTTTTGAGCTGACTTCGTCAGTTTTATCTACAACCTCAAAACAGTGTTTTGAGCAACCTGCGGCTAGCTTCCTAGTTTACTTTTTGATTTTCATTGAGTATAAAATACAAGAAATACCTCGATTTTGAAGTCGAGGTATCTTTTTTACATTTGCACAATCTTGCGATAGCTTCTTGAAGTAATCATAAAAATCAGCACATAGGCGATGAGGAAGATAGCGCAGATAGACAAGGTTACAATCAACATCATAGTCGTATCCAGTACACCAATCACTTTTAAAATCAGGCTAAGCATATGGTAGGCAAAGGCTAGATGTAGGAAGGCAAAGAGCAAAGGAAGGAAGAAAACAGTTAAAACCTGTTTGTTGATGGTTTGCTTGATTTGCTTTTGATCTAAACCGACTTTCTGCAAGATAATAAAGCGTTCACGATCTTCATAACCTTCAGAAATTTGTTTGTAGTAGATGACCAGAACAGTTCCGACCATAAAGATAATGGATAGGAAAATACCGATAAAGAAGACACCACCAAAGAGGGCACTCATCTGAGTACTAGCATCTGATAAATTACTACCATAAACATAGCTACCTTCCGTGTTTAATTGAGCATTAAATTGATCGAGGTATTTATCATACTCGTCAGCGACCTTGAGTTGTTCTTCTTCGCTGGCATTTACATTCATGCCACCGTAAAACTGATTATATATAGCCGAATCTGGGAATTGATCCAAAAAGGCTTGTAAATCAGGTACAACAAGGTAATTGTAATCAGCAGTCAAAATATTAAACTGATTTGGAACATGGTTGACAATAAAATCTTTAGTAAATTCTTCTTTTACAGAAAATTGATGATCATTCAGAATTAGAGTTTTTTGTTCTTTAACTCCCTCGTTCTTTGCAAAGAGTCCGACCTCATTTCCTGATAGAGACAGTTTTTGACCAGTCATATTTTCATAATCTTTTTGATCAAATACCATGAAAACTGTTGTGGGTTGGACACGATTTTGTCCTTTTTCAAAAAGGGTTAACTTATTTCCTTCTTGGTTCACAACACCAAAGTAAGTGTAACGAAACACTTCTTTTTCTTTAATCTTATAACCTTTGTCACTTGCAAACTGGCTCAAGAGTTTGTCCAAATCTTCTTTTTCAACATTTTGTCCTGAAACCCCAAAATCATGAGGATTTAGAACTTTTTTAAAGGATTCTGCGGAATTGAAAATGCTTGTCGCTGCTGACATGGTTACCAAAACCATTGTTGACAAGATAGCGATAGTTGCTAGTCCAACTGCATTTTTCTTCATACGGAAAATCAAGTTGGAAACAGAGATAAGATTATTTGGTTGGTAATAGTATTTCTTATTTTTCTTTAAGATTTGAAGGAAAACGGTAATTCCTGCATTAAACAAGAGATAAGTACCAAAGATAACCAGCAAAACAGCTAGGAAGAAGGTTGTTAAGGCTGTAAGAGGATCTTTTACCGTAAGGGCAAGATAATAGCCAATCCCTAAACTAATCGAACCAAGAATCGTTTGGAGAGGTAGGAAACGACCTTTTTTCTCACCACTAGCTTTTTCACGAGAAAGCTGGAGGGCATTCATACGAGCAATTCGAAGGGCATTCAGGAACATGAGACCTAGGAAAATCAAACCAAAGACAACAAGTACTGTAATGACAACTTTCATCTGGAAGGTAGCGACCAGTTCCACCTTTAATTTCATCAGTTTGAGCAAGAAAGCGAAAATTAACTTGTCAAACAAGGCTCCAATACCGATACCCGCTCCAACAGTTAGAATCCCAAATAGCACTAACTCCTTAAAGGTCATACTGATTAGATGACGCTTCTCCAAACCCAGCATGCCATAAATTCCTAGTTCCTTGGAACGGTTTTTCATGACAAAACTATTGGCATAGAGGACGATAATGGCTGACGCAAGGGTGACGACAAACATACCAAATCCAAGAGTAGCTTGAATGGTTGTCCCTCCACGGATTTCCGAAATCTTGGGATTGAAGGTTAGAGAGTAAAAGAGATAGGTGACGGTGACTGCCAAGAGAACAGCCAGCGCAAAAGGATAGTAGAGTTTGCGGTTTTTAATCAAGTTCGATACCGCTAACTTATTGGTTAATCGAAACATACTAATTCACCTCGCTTGCCATGACAGTCAAGGTATCAGAGATCTCTTGGAACATCTGACGTTCTGTCTTCTCTCCACGGTAGATTTGGTTGTAAAGAATGCCGTCTTTGATAAAGAGTACACGTTTGGCTCTGCTCGCTGCTGCTGTGGAGTGGGTTACCATGAGAATAGTTTGGCCACGTTCATTGATTTCATCAAAGACATCAAGTAAGGCTGCAGAGGACTTGGAATCAAGGGCACCTGTTGGCTCGTCCGCAAGGAGAATTTCAGGTTCTGTGATAATGGCGCGGGCTACTGCTACACGCTGTTTCTGACCACCTGAAATCTCGTAAGGGTACTTCTCTTGCAATTGGTTGATTCCCAGATTCTCAGCTGTCACCACCAATTTCTTCATCATCTCCGTAATAGGTCTTCTTGACAAGACAAGCGGAAGCAAGATATTGTCCTTAACAGAAAGAGTATCTAGCAAGTTAAAGTCTTGGAAGACAAAGCCTAATTTTTCACGACGGAAGCTAGAAGCCTGTGAATTTTTAATGGTTGCGGTGTCAGTTCCATTCAAGTAAACCTGACCACGAGTTGGTTTATCCAACATAGCTAGGATATTGAGAAGAGTGGATTTACCAGAACCAGACTCACCCATGATGGCAACGTAGTCACCTTTTTCCACGGTAAAGTGAATATCCTTGAGAGCCTCTACTTGGTTGCCCTGAAAACGAGTTTTATAAATTTTTTGAACGTGTTTTACATCTAAAAGTGTCATGAGAATCTCCTTTCTTAATATCCCATCAAATGAAATGTTGCTTGCATCATAGCGCATCCCAGCTGAACGCACTCGATTTCTTTGTGGCTTGGTTTTCTTGTTTTCTTATGTAAGATTTGTTTCATGATGTTACTCCTTTGTTCTTTATGAGTCTAGTTTACATCAAAAAAAGACCGCTTGCCATAACCTAACCTTACAAAAGAGACTTTAATCTTACATTTTTGTAAGATTGGGGGAAATGTAAGCAAAATTACTTAGAAAATGATTTGATTTCCTGTTTTTTAAATTGTAAAATATAAGTGTGAAAAGGCTTACTTTAGGGAAGGGGGAATCGGGAACTAACATTTGAGTAAGCTTACCTAGATAACATACCATTAAATTGAACACTTGTAAGTCGTTCTAAGTATCAGGAAAGAAGGTGCGCTTTAATGAAACATAAAGAACATATACTCATCGGACTTCTCTATCTCCTCTCTCCATTCATCGGTCAGCTCTTAGTTGAAAAAACATACTTTATCGGTACAGAATTTACAGCTACTGCTTATGCTATTTGCTGGCTATCAGTTGTTATCAGCATCCACCATTTTTCAAAAAATGTATTGTCTCAGCATGAAAAATCAGATTAAAAAAACTGAGTTCAAAATATTATTTTTAGTTTGTAGATGAATCTGGAAAAATATTATTAAAAGTAAAAAAAGCTTTAAATCAAGCAGTTTAGACTATTGATTTAAAGCTTTTTGCTTATTCCAAATCTTTTGAAAAACCTCACCAAAACCAGCCTTCATTATCGTCAATGGCTTGGGCTTCTTTGCGTTTTCGTGGGCCTGTTCCGTACATTTCTGCTTCGATTTCTTCCTTGGTTGGCATGATAGAGGCTAGGATGATATAGATAATCACGCCAAGTCCAAAGTTTGCGACTGTGAAAATGGCAAACAGAAAACGTACAAGGGTAACATCAAAGTTCCACTTGTCTGACAGACCTGCCAGAACTCCTGAAATCATGCGATTTCGTCTCATTTTATAAAATTTACTGTTCATGATATTTCCTCTTTCTGCTAGGTTAGTCATAGTATATCACGGGTAGGATCGGCTTTCATCAGTCCTCAGGCTGATTTACTAGTAGCAATTTACCTCGACAAAGTCCACAGCGATAGCGTTTGGTATCAATCCTTCGCTTGCGATGATACCTTTGCTGGCAGGATTGGCAACGATAGAGCTTGATTGGCTTGGAGTTGCTATTGGGCAAGGAAGGCACAAAGCGTAATCCATCCACTGCTTTCAACAGTTCCTTAAAATCCCTATCCTTGTGTTGATAGCCCTTTCCTTGAAAATAGAGGTGATAATGACAGAGTTCATGTCGGACAATTTTCCTAAAAACATCCAGCCCCAGTTCCTGATAAACCTTGGGATTAAAATCCAAATGCCCATCTTTGGGGAAAAATCGCCCACCTGTCGAACGTAGACGCCTATTCCACTGAACATGATGGATAAAAGGTCTGCCGAAGTCTTCTAGTGAAACCTGCTTAACGTAATCAGTCAGTTTCATTTGGAGCTAGGAGCGACAGATTGACTTTTTCACGTTCAACATCAATTTTCTTAACCCAAACGGTCACCAAATCTCCAACTGACACCACTTGGCTTGGGTGTTTGATAAATTTGCGACTCATGTGGGAAATATGAATCAGACCGTCCTCATGAATCCCAATGTCAACGAAGGCACCAAAGTCAACGACATTACGCACTACACCTTCTAGCTTCTGTCCAACCACTAAGTCTTTGATATCTAGGACGTCTTGGCGAAGCACAGGTGCATCAAAGGAATCACGGAAATCTCGACCTGGTTTGAGAAGATCTGCAATGATATCTTTAAGAGTTTCTGGACCAAGGTCTAGCTCTTGCGCCATATCTTTGACTGAAAGAGACTTGAGTTTGCCTTGGGCTTCTTCATTCAGGTCCTTGATGTCTAAGCGTTTGAAAAGTTCCTTAACGGCAGCGTAATTTTCTGGGTGAACTCCAGTATTATCGAGGATATTGCTACTTTCAGGGATACGGAGGAAACCAGCTGCCTGTTCAAAGGCCTTGGCTCCCAGACGAGGAACCTTCTTGATTTGAGCGCGTGAAGTGATTTTTCCTTCTTCCTCACGGTATTTGACGATATTTTCAGAAATGGTTTTATTGAGTCCAGCGACATGGGAAAGAAGAGCTGGGCTAGCTGTATTGATATTGACACCAACTTGGTTAACTACGGTATCCACGACAAAGTCCAGACTTTCAGACAGTTTCTTCTGGCTGACATCATGCTGGTACTGACCGACACCGATTGACTTAGGATCGATTTTGACCAATTCCGCAAGGGGATCTTGTAAACGACGGGCGATAGAAATAGCAGAGCGTTTTTCAACAGTCAAGTCTGGAAACTCCTGACGAGCAAGTTCACTGGCAGAGTAGACCGAAGCACCACTTTCATTGACGATAACATAGCTGACTTCAGGGAAATCTTTCAGAACTTCCGCCACAAAGGCTTCACTTTCACGACTAGCAGTACCATTTCCGATGGCAATAATCTCTACACCGTATTGACCAATCAAGTCTGCCAGATCTTTCTTGGCTTCTTCGATTTGACGAGCAGATGCTGGTTTGACAGGATAAATGACCTGAGTCGTCAGCATTTTTCCTGTTGCATCAACGACAGCTAACTTGGCACCTGTACGAAAGGCTGGGTCAAATCCAAGAACCACGCGCCCTTTCAACGGAGCAACCAAGAGGAGATTGCGCAGATTGTCCGAAAAGAGTTGGATAGCTCCTTCTTCTGCCTTTTCAGTTAATTCTGTCCGAATACGACGTTCGATAGCAGGCAAGACTTTTTTCTTAACAGATTGCTGAACTACTTCATCAATATAAGTATTTTTTACCTTGAAGCGAGCAGCAAAGAAGGCAAGAATACGGTCTGTTGCATGTTCAAAACCAACCTTCAAGACACCTAGCTTCTCCCCACGATTAAGGGCTAAGGTACGATAACCCTGCATATTTCCAACCGTCTCTGAAAAATCATAATAAATCTGAAAAACCTGCTTTTCATCAAGACTCTCATCCTTGACTTGGGAAGTGAGTTTAGAGTGTCTCAGCACCTCCTGATAAGTCATGGCGCGCAGTGTCACATCTTCTGATAAGGCTTCAACCAAGATATCAACTGCACCAGCCAAGGCTTCCTTAGCAGTCGCAAATCCTTCACAGACAAACTTCTCAGCCTCTTTTTCTAAGTCAGCTACATTTTGCAAGATTAAGCGAGCAAGTGGGAAGAGTCCGGCTTCACGAGCAATGGTTGCCTTGGTTCGACGTTTTTCCTTGTACGGAAGATAGAGTTCTTCTACGTCTGCTAATTTTTCGGCAGCTAAGATAGCTTCTTCCAATTTCTTAGTCAGCTTGCCTTGTTCTTGAATCTTAGCTAAAACAGCTTCTTTACGATCATTGAGGTTAGTCAGACTTTTATCCAAGTCAATAATGGCCTTAATCGCCACCTCATCCAGACTACCAGTCATGTCCTTCCGATAACGCGCGATGAAGGGAATTGTCGCCCCTTCAGCTGTCAAACTTAGAACGGTATCAATTTGCTTTAAAGTCACTCCCAAATCCTGGGAGATTTTTTCATATTTTTTATCCATGAATCTATTATACCACAGAGAAAACAGCAGTCAAAAATAATAATATTCCCATAACCTAAAACAGGATGTCTATGTCAAGACATCCTGTTTATTTTACACTAAATCATGTAAAATATTCAAAAGTAATTCTGTTGACTCTTCCAATTCTTCTGTAGTATAGCTGTTATTTTGATTTTCTGGATGATGAATGATGTTGCGAATTAAAGTTGGAAGAGTTTTTTGCTCTTGCTGAATATTCCCGTTTTTTAATAAACGATGATAGTCTTTATCTTGAGTTATGCCTTTATCTACAAGCCATTTTTCGAATTCTTTCTCGAAATAATTTTTTTCATCCTCATCAATCGCTTTTGCTTGGATAAATCCATATAATTCATTGTGAAATTCCACGCTGTTTACTCCAAAAGCAATGTAGTTTATTTCTCCTATTGTCGGTGAGGTAGTTCCGAATAAATTTAATTCCCGCTTATCCGATACAAAATTCACTCCGTCGTCATTCTTGGAAAAAATATTGATTTGCTGAGTTCTACAGTCAAACTTTTTTAATAGGTAAGGAGAATGAGTCGTAATAAAAACTTGATATTTTTCAGCAATTTTATTAAGTGAATCGATAAGTTTATCTTGCGCTTTAGGATGTAAAAATGTCTCAGGCTCATCAATAAAAAACATAATTGGCTTAGATAATGTTTCCTCTTCATTATCAAGCACACCAGCATAAACTTGAATTAAGCTTAAAGCTAATGCCCGTTGCATTCCAGTACCTTTTTCTGAAACAGAAGTTGAAATACCATTATCCGAAAGAAGAAGACTACCCGTCTTAAAGAAATTATCAATTTCAGGCAATCCAAAATTAAATTGTACCTCACCATCTCCATACTGCTCTTTCAACACGGAGGAAATTTTAGTCGCAATTCCTTCAAGAATTCTACCCAACCCTTCATCTCCAAAAGTTTTGTTATGAGCATCTTGAAATTCTCTCCATGTATCGCCTTTTTGAAAATCTTTTGTTATATCATTAATTATTTTACCTATTATTTTGGTCTTACCAAAATCTTGATAATCTTCATTCCTTATATCCGAATATACAAACTGAGCATCAAATAATGCAGTAATCGTTTTATCAATGCCTGTGGGATTTTCAAACCTCTTTATATCATCTTCCTCGGTTGAATTTGGATTATAAATCCTTACTTTTGAGATATCTAAAGAAACTGTTTTTTTACCTTGCGTTACTTCACATTCCTGAGACGACCTTAAAACCCTAAGACTATACGTACCATCTTCATTGTCGATTACATAGTCACTGTATTTATTAAGATTTAGGTTTTCATCATTAACTATTTCACTGAGATCTGCACCTTTGAATTCAAGTTCGACAGATATATTTTCAGTCTCAAGACCCTGAGTTATAAAATCTAACTTGTTTTTTCCACTCTGAATGAATTCAATTGCTTTAAAAATTGTCGTCTTACCACAGTTATTATTTCCTACAAAAAAATTTACACCTTCCGAGAATTCAATAACATGCTCTCCTTTAAAACTCTTAAAGTTTACTAGTTTAATTTTAGAAATATACATTTTCTTATCTCCTACTCACGTTATGTATTAGAGTGTCCGCAGTTGTTCCTTGACCTCGTCCTTACTTATCGTCTCATTAAAGAACGGCAAACCCACAATCCGATAATGTTCATCATCAACTAGCGTCCTCGCCTCATCTCGTTCAGAAATTTGATGCAAGAACTCTTGTTTCCAGCCTTCCTTACTATTTTTGAAAGTATTATCTGCGTCCAAGAATTGACTTCCTTTTGGTTCAATGAAAATCTGCCAAGAAACATTTCCTGTATTTTTGTCGTTAGCGAACATGAGAAAGTCTGGTTCAAAGGCTTTCCCATTAGCAAAACTATAAATCTTTACAGCTTTTTCATTTCGAAGTAGGTAAATATCTGTCCATTTTTCTTCAAGTTCAGTCATCAAATCTTTAATCAAACGGACGAGAAGTTTTTCCTCACTGGTGCCGAAGTTGTCATTGTAAGCGTACCAGTCTAGATTATCCAAATCTTCGAAATACTGGGTTTCGGCTATATTTTTCTGTGACAAACCAAACTCTGCTTGGCTTTGATGGTTAATGGTGTATTTTCGCAAGATATTATCTTCAAATAAGTCCTTTATTTTGTATTTTTCGAATTTTTCTGAACCGAAGAAGCGTTCCTCGGTCGCAATCAAATCTTTTTCAATGTGATGGAGAAGTTTTTCAGTAATATAAAGTTTGTCGTCTGGGGTTAAATCATTCACTAGTTTGTACTGAGACTCCACTCGCATATCAATATCTGAAAGCATATTGATAAATCCAGCAACATTTGGCAAACCTACGAAAGCTTTCTGTAGATTATCGAACGAGAACTTTTTATTGCGATTGATAGCCGTTCTGACAATATTGTTGCTGATAATTTTACCGAATTTGAAGGTAATCGCCTCTAATGAATCCGAAACATAATTTCCTTCATCAAATGCCTCAATATCTCGCACACTGTGGGTTGGGAGTTTGACTTCGAAAGATTTGGGAATGAAATTCGTATCAAATAGACTTCCTTGACGTTGTTCAAGTAGTTGCTCATAAGAAAGGCGTTTATTCATCCAAACGACGCCATCTGTGTAGGTTCGCGTTTTCTTGAAAGACTCCTTAAGCTTGAGCACACGTTCTTCCAGATTTTGGTCATCATAAATCCCAGATTCACGCAAGACTTGCTTGAGTTCTGAAATATAGCGAGGATTATTAGCAGAGTGATAGTGAAGTTGTTCAATCACCCGAAGTTCATAATTTTCATTTTCGTCAAATTTTCGAATGTATTTTTCTTCAAAATTATCACCAATGACAAAAGGATAATAGCGAGCACCACGACCAATCAACTGCTTCTCAGTGTTGGTAGTTTTTCCTGCGACAAATCCGTTTTTTGTGTTCTTCCCATCACGGGTGTCATAAAGTCGGACAATGTCGAAAAGATTGAGAACGTCCCATCCCTCGTTCAGCATATCCACGGCGAAAATGGCACGAATTTCATTTGTTGGTAGTTCTAAGGTATTGAGGAGATTGAGACTATCTTTATGCTTGTTCTTTCCATCAACTAAAAGCAGGCGCTCTTTTCGAAAATCCTCTTGAAGTTCCGCCACCAAGTCTGCGTTAGAAATACCGACTTTTTCGAAATAAGAGAAGGATTTTTTTAAAATACTGGATTTTTCGTCCATTTCTGAAACGAGATCACGCTGTGCTTGAATATCTTCTGGAGAAAGATTGTCTAGCACCCCCAAAAATGAGTCCAGATTTTCTTGACTCTCAGCAATCTTCTGCGACTTGAACATGACCAAGGGTTTTAGGTTGATACCATTTTTCAGAGCGATTTTCTTGCGATATTGACTGACAAGAATGGCTTGAAGCATACGATTATTGACTTTACCATCCACCAAATGAAAGAGAACATCTTTCGAATACTTGTCCAGTCGAAATTCTTTCAAATCATATTTGAACAGCAAGGATTTTTCATACTTTTGAGCTAAGGTTGGATTTGTTAGGTCAATCGTTGCCGTAAACTCAAAAATACTGGATTTTTTAGCGGTTCTCTGGATAGCTTCAATAGTAGACGTCCAGCTGGTGTTGTCCTTTTTCTCGTTTGTGTCCAGACCAGCGTTCAAGTGATGTGCTTCATCAGCCAACATGACAACAGAAATATCCTTGAATTGCTCATAAGACAGACGGTTTTCTCGTGGCGTATTGAGATCTTGGTGGAGCTTCTGAATAGTAGTGAAAGCAATATTAATACTATCATCACGACTATCTGAAAAATCCGTCACTTCACGCACGGTCACAATTTGCCCATCCATGACAATCTTTTCCGCAAAAAGGTACTTACCAGAAGAGCTCTCCAAGAAATTATCCTTGGTTTTGGTGAGAATATTGTCGTTATTGACAAAGAAGATGAAATTCCGTTCCCCTTGTTTGTACTTTTCCAAGATAACCGCCGCCATCAAAAGCGTCTTCCCAGAACCAGTCGCCATATTGTAGAGGACTTGCTCTGGAATAGCACGATTTTCATCTGTTTTATAGTATAAATATCGTCCAATCGCTTCCTCTTGATAAGGACGCAAAGAGTGTTTCAGATTTTTAGTAATGTAATCTGGCAAATCCGCTCGAAAGTCCTTAAAGCCAGACCGACTGACCGTATCATAAGTTTCGTAAATAAAAGTCATGACTTACTTTTCCTTCCCGTAGAAAGCATGATTCAGCTTTTTATCTTGAGCGGAAATCCCGTAATCAATATCGTCAATATCCGAGTAATTCACGTATAGATTGTTATTATCAATAATCTCAGATAGGATTTGCTTTTGTTCTGCTAATGAAAGCTTTTCAAATTCATTCTTTTTCAACTTTTTAGGGTCAATGCGGTAGGAAAGGAATGATGATTTTTTCGCAAGTTCAAAGACTTCAAGCAGTTTTTCTTTTGTTGTCGCCTCAAGAATTTCATTTTTGAATTCCTGAACATCATTTTTGAGTTCGCAGTAGACAAACGAACCTCCACCCTGCCAGTCGACAGATTTTGAAATACCACCTTGTTCGCCCTCAATCACTTTTTCCAAACGTTTAACGGACACGGTTTCAATGTAGTCCATTTGTTCAATACCAATGTACTGGCGGTTCATTTTATGGGCAACGGCTGCTGTTGTACCTGATCCGAGGTGGTAATCTAGGACGATGTCACCATCATCGGTCGTTAAATCAATAAACTTTTTAACCAGCTGTTCTGGCTTAGGGTAATCAAAAACTTTTTCTTTGAAAATTTCTTCTAAAACTTTAGTTCCCTGACCAGAAAAACTTTCATCAATCCAAGATGTAAAAACTGTTTGTTTCTTCCCATCACCTTTATATATTTTTTCGTAGAGCTCTGTTCTACCATCTTTTTCAAGTGACACTACCATATCATTTTTTATAGCTTCTTCAAGTCTATTTTTACTCCATCTCCAGCACCCATCATCTCCATTCGGTAAGATTGGCAATACTTTATTACCCTCAAATTCAACTTCATAGAAGAGGTTAGGGCGGTCTTCTCTTCGACTGTTGCTTCCCCATTTTCGAATAAGCTGAGTTTTATAGTTTCCTCGGCTATCTTCATAAGCATAGTTTGAAGTGTCTTCGATAAAAGCTTTATTCAAGACTGCTCGTTCTTTATTTTTTGCGTAAAAAATTATAGTTTCGTGAATTTGAGCAACATATTTACTATCTTGACGACCTCCTCGACCTTTCCAGACAATATTTGAGATAAAATTATTTCTGCTGAACACCTCATCCATCAAAACTTTTAGATATGCTTGTTCATTGTCATCACATTGTACAAAAATTAAGCCATCATCACTCAGCAACTCTCGAGCCACCTCTAAACGATTCTTCATAAAAATTAACCATGTTGAATGATTGAAGCTATCATTGTAATTAAAGCTATCATTACCTGTATTGTAAGGCGGGTCAATATAAATGAGCTTGACCTTCCCAGCAAAACGTTTTTTCAAACTATGCAGAACGATAAGATTATTCCCTTTGATGATAAGATTATCAGTATCTGCTAACTCTTCCACTTCATGTTCGCCATCTTTGTCATAGCGTTTAAAGTTAGTCAAGACCTTATCATCCAGCAAGCGATTGATTTCTGTTGGAGCGAGTGTTTCATTAAAGAAAACCTCTTGACGTTTAGCATCGTCCTTAGTCTGTCCACCCTCAAGTATGCAGTCTTTGTATGGAAAATTGAGAACAACTTCTTGATTTTCAGAAATGTACTTATTTTCAGTTGCAAGACCAATTTTCGTCTTATAAGCCGTAAAACTGTCTGGGAGAAACTCCTTGTTGTTGAGAAACTGTAAAAAGACATCTTTCTTAAAGACGAGCATACCTGTCTCCAGCTTAGAAAAGAAGTGATTAGAGATTTTTCCATCACTCATCAAGAGATTGAGAAGTTCTGGATTATATTGTCTTGCCAGCTCTGTTAATTTATTCTTATTAAGCACACCTTCCACCATAAAGGTGTCATTTTGTGCCAGAAGCTGTTCCAGTTCTTGTTTCATATAAAGTTTACCTTTCAGTTATAATTTAGCGAAGGACTGATAGGATTCCTTTATTATGAATATAATAAAGGAAGGGTACCCTTCGGGTTTTTCAAATTTTTCTGACTCTATTATAGCATATTTTGAGTCGGTTCTCACAATCTTCTTGTTACTTACCGACTCCCAATTTCTTAAAAAAACTAGAGATAGAAGCAAGCTATATTCTTTTAATAATTTTAAGTTAGATTGGAAGCAAGTTGATGAGAAAAACTTTGAGATGTTTCATGATTCGAGTAACGATAAAATTCCTAAGATGCACTTGTCTGCTTGAATATTCAGATGAAGTAAAATCTTTGAAAGTAGCAATCAACCATATAACCTGTAATATACTTTCCCTAATAATCCATACTCTACAACACCATTGTCTGCCCATATATCGGATTTTTCTCCTCAAGATACTCTTTCAATTCGAATTTAGAAATTTATTTCCAGACTATAAATTTTACATAAAAAAAGCTGGACTTCCTTAACAAACAGAGTAATCCTTCTCGAGTATTAATAAATAAATTAATAAAGAAATTGTGAACGACTATATCGTTAAACAGAATTAGTCAAACTTGGCAATAAAATCAACCCACAAAACTTTTGGGTATTGATACCAGAATGGGGCTGCACCGAAGTTGTGGGATACCTACCAGCAATCAACTTACCAGTGTTTATTAACAATCTAACCGTTAAAACGGCGTTATTGATTTTTCGGTAATAAATTTTGAGTAGTTCATCAAACACACTGAAGTTTATGAAATTAACACCACAGTAGAAATCAATCATCAAATGGGTATATTGCTGTATAAAAAGTTTGGCTAACTGCTCAAAAAAAGTATCAGAGGTATGGATATTATACCATAAGGAACAAATCTTGTTTTGCCTTGCCTATTTTTGCATCTGTGATTATCAAAATAATCCAATTTCCTCAAAATAATAGTATAATAGAGGTAGAATTTAGAATCGAGGTACACCTATGGCTGTAAAATTTACAAAACGAGACGACTTGGACAAGATGTTTGAAGAGTTTGCGAAACTCCCTGATTTGAAACAAGTCACTTTCCCTGATGACAAAGAGAAAAAAGCCAAAGCAGAAAAGAAAAACTAGATGACTGCTTTCCAACAACTCCCATCCAGTGTGCTTCAGACTGGGGCTATTTTTCTCTCTATTATCATTGAAGCTCTCCCCTTCGTTCTGATTGGAAGTATTGTTTCGGGGCTGATTGAGGTTTATATCACACCTGACAAGGTTTATCATTTTCTCCCTCGAAATCGTTGGGGGAGAATCTTTTTTGGAACCTTTGTCGGGATACTTTTCCCCTCTTGTGAATGTGGAATCATCCCCATTATCAATCGTTTTCTGGAAAAAAAGGTTCCCAGTTACACAGCCGTTCCCTTTCTTGTGACAGCACCTGTTATCAATCCCATTGTTCTCTTTGCGACCTATTCTGCCTTTGGCAACTCCTTCCATATCGCTCTGTTACGAGCTCTGGGTTCCATTCTTGTAGCTGTGATACTTGGGATTTTTCTAGGATTCTTCTGGCAAGAACCGATTCAAAAAGAAAATCGTTTGGCCTGTCATGAGCACGATTTTTCCCATTTGAGTCCTGCAAAAAAAGTTTTTCAGGTCTTTGTGCAGGCCATTGATGAATTTTTTGATACGGGACGCTATTTGGTATTTGGCTGTCTTTTTGCCTCTGTGATACAGGTCTACGTTCCGACTCGGATTCTGACCTCTATTAGTGCGACCCCTCTTTTTGCCATCCTGCTCCTGATTCTTTTAGCCTTTCTTCTTTCGCTCTGTAGTGAGGCGGATGCCTTTATCGGAGCTTCTCTTCTCTCGAGTTTTGGTTTGGCACCAGTTCTGGCCTTTCTCGTCATTGGCCCAATGCTGGATATTAAAAATATTCTCATGATGAAAAATTACTTGAAAGCACGATTTATCAGTCACTTCATTACGATTGTGACTCTCGTCGTCTTAGTGTATTCTCTCTTGATTGGAGTCATCCTATGATTCGATTTTTAGTTTTAGCTGGCTATTTTGAACTGACCATTTATCTCCATCTGTCAGGCAAATTAAACCAGTACATCAACATGCACTATTCCTATCTGGCCTATATCTCCATGGTGCTTTCTTTTATCTTGGCAATTGTTCAATTGTATATTTGGATGAAGCAAGTAAAAACCCACAGTCATCTGAACAGCCGATTAGCGAAGGTAACGAGTATTGCTCTTCTGGCCATTCCGATTATCGTTGGTTTAACTTTTCCAACTGTTAGCTTGGATTCTCAGACTGTTTCTGCCAAAGGCTATCATTTCCCCTTATCAGAAGGCACGGATCAAGCCATTCAG
This sequence comes from Streptococcus pseudopneumoniae, assembly GCF_001072315.1. GTDB lineage: Bacteria > Bacillota > Bacilli > Lactobacillales > Streptococcaceae > Streptococcus > Streptococcus pseudopneumoniae_R. The sequence continues at coordinate 15,043 of NZ_JVLI01000134.1, forward strand.
ACGATTGAAGGGACGACAAGCCAATATTTGAAACCTGATACCAGTTCTTATTTTTCAAAAACAGCCTATGAAAAGGAAATGCGAACGGCGGCGGATAAATACTTGTCCCAAGATAGCATTCAGATCACTAATGAAAACTATATGGAAGTCATGGAAGCCATCTACGACTATCCAGATGAGTTTGAGGGTAAGACAGTCCAGTTCACAGGTTTTGTCTATAACGACCCTAGTCATGCTAATAGTCAATTTTTATTCCGCTTTGGCATTATTCACTGTATCGCAGACTCTGGTGTGTATGGCTTGTTGACAAAAGGAAATACCCGTCAGTATGAAAATAACACCTGGATTACAGCCAAAGGAAAACTAGTCAATCACTACCATAAAGAACTCAAACAAAACCTCCCAACCTTGGAAATCGACAGCTTTACCAAAGTCGATAAACCAGAAAATCCCTATGTTTATCGCGTGTTTTAAAAGATAAAAAGACAAAACGAACAAGCTCTCTTCTGAATGACAGAAAAAGAGCCTGTTCGTTTTTGTTGAGTCTAGGTAGACTTTGATTCTATATTAATTATCACTATTCAATCACTACCTCATAAAGAAGAATAAGAGAACCACTCATTAATCATACTAGCGATTTCTTTGGGTGCTTCAGTATAAAGCTCATGGCTAACGTTTTCTAGAATAATAGTATCAAAATAATCTGGCAATTCTTTTAAGGCTTCCTCTCTCCATGTAGCTTCATTAGAATAGCAAGGACTGATAAACAAGGTATCTCCCACTTCTCTCTTAAAAGCTTGTATTTTCCTCCGTAGGCTGAGTATCGCTTCTATATTTTCATAATTTATAGCTAACTCATATCTATTATACTCAGAATTCCAGTGATAGGACTGTCTTACGGCTTTCTCCATATTTTCTGACCAATGCTTTGCTTCAGATTTTTCTTTAGAAATAAGAACATCTAAGTCCGAAATGATTTGATATTTGATATAGTTTTTAGTTTCCTCTAATTCCGCATCTAAAGTTAAAATCTTATCTAAATCTAGATAGCCACCATCCAAAAGAATCAGTTTCTTCACTTCTTGAAATTCCGATGCGAGATAACGAGATAAATCTCCTCCAAGAGAATGACCTATCAGACAGATAGATTCTTCCTCTACAATCTCATTTTTAAACCATGATTTCAATTCTGTTTCATCTCGAAGATGCTTTTCATATGGATTTAGAAAATAGACCTGCGAATCTAGTTCTTGAAAAAAATCCTTGCTATGATAGACATTGCTTCCCAAACCGCCAATAAAATATTTTTTCATTCTCTACTTAATACTATGCTTATTCATCTTTTGTTCAAAGATAGTCGTGATAATCTGACGTAATTCTTCGCGTTCTTTTTCTGGAATTTCACCACTTGTTTGAGCTGCAGCGTAGAGTTTAGGGTGTTCAATTGAAATGCGTTTAATCGTACGTGTCGTAGCATGTTTTCTGACGAAAAATGGGATTCGCTTAATCAAGTCTTGTGGTACTAGTGCAAGAATCTTTTCAGCAGTTTCCTTGTCACTAATCTTAGACGTCGTAAGCCCCTTCTTAATCATTTCCTGTTCTTTTTCTGTAAAATCTTTTAATTCCATGCGATTAGTCCTCCTATTTTCTTTAAGTTAAATTATATACCATTTGTAGCAAGACGACAAATGGTCTGTTTGTAAAATACTCTCTATACTACAATTTTCCTGTCACTCTTAATTGCTCTTTAATGAAAAATCACAAATCCTTTTGGAGAAATCACAAGCTGATTCTCCGATTCTTGGCAATTGCTTCCTAGTGCTACGGTTTCTTTCTCTACAATATAATCTTCTTTTGATTGGTTAAAGACGGCTTTAAGAACATGGTCTTCGTATTTCCATTCCAAGGCAACTACATTTTGTTTGATTTCTTTTAGACTATACTTACCATTCTGAATAGTTGATAATACGTGTTTGCGAATTTTGATTAGATTCTTCATGAAATTCAGCATATCATTGTCACTTGAGGCACGCTCCCAAGGCATACAACGACGACAATCTGGGTCTGGACCGCCAGTCAAGGATAGCTCGGTTCCATAATAGATGCAGGGTGTTCCTTTTTGTAAAAAGAGAAAGGCTAGGGCTGATTTAACCAGTTGAACATCCTCATTGGCCGTCCACAAGATTCGTTCTGTATCATGAGAATCCAAGAGATTAAACATAACCTCTGAAATCTGCTGTTTGTAATACATAGATTGGCCATTGATTTCATTGATGAACTGGTCTGTCTTCTTAACACCTCGTAAGAAATAGTGCTTGATGCTATCAGATAAAGGATAATTCATGACCGCATGGAACTCATCTCCATTTAGCCAAGGCTGAGCCGTATGCCAGACTTCTCCTAAAATATAAAGATCAGGCTTTTTACCTAAAACTGCCTTGCGAAAATCCTTCCAGAATTGATGGTCAATCTCATTAGCCACATCCAAACGCCAAGCATCGATATCAAACTCTTCAATCCAATAAGTCGCAACCTTTAAAAGATAATCCTTGACCTCTGGATTAGCTGTATTTAGCTTAGGCATATAGTCCTCAAAACCAAAAGCATGGTAGGGTAAGTCTCTCTTATTGGCTAGCTTTTCAGTTGTCACTGGGAATTGTTGGATATAGAACCAATCCTTATAAGCAGATTGCTCACCATTTTTGGCAACATCTTGCCATTGAGGAGATTGCGAACCAATATGGTTAAATACAGCATCCAGCATGATCTTCATATCACGCTGATGAGCTTGCTCGACCAGTTCCCGAAAAGTCTCCTTGTCTCCAAAATGACGGTCAATTTCAAAGTAATCCGTCGTATTGTACTTATGATTGCTCGTAGATTCAAAGATAGGACAAAGATAAAGTCCAGTAATGCCCAAGTCTTGCAAGTAATCCAGATGGTCAATCATCCCCTGTAAATCACCACCAAAGAAATCATCACTCTTTGGTGTGACAGATGAATCCCAGTCTAAAGTCCCTTCTGGGTTTAATCGAGCATTTCCATTAGCAAACCGCTCAGGAAATATCTGATACCATACCGTATCTGAAACCCAGGCAGGAACTAGGCAGGCATCAATCTCATGAAGATAAGGCAACTTAAATCCATTTCCAATAGCATGAAAATTTTCTAGAGAATTTTCCACACACCCTTTATCGCCATGCAAAATACTTTGACCTTCTGTATCCTGAAGTTCAAAGAGATACTGGATACGTGCAAAGTCAACTGACACTTCAACCTGCCAATAGTCAAATAAGGCGTCAGAAGTTATCTTGGACATTTCCTTTGTATCCTGATAAAATTCCTCCATAAAGATAAAAGGGTCACCATAATACAAGTTGATGCTTTCGATGTCCCCTTTCTTAGTTCGAATCCGAATATGAAGTTTCTTATCTCTGTAAAGATAGGCATACTCCGACTCTGGTCTGTGGTAAATGGCTGTTAATTCCACTGTATTTGTCTCCTAGTTTACTTTCATCCGTATACAACGCAAACGTTTTCACAATTGTTAATCTAGTATACTACTTTCGTATTTTATTTGCAAGGTTTGTCCATAGTTTCGAGTCGTTTAGTTCTATAAATAAAAAAGCAGCCAATCTTACAACTTGCTACTTTTCAAATGATGATTTACAAATGTCTTTCCAGCCACTCAATTTTTTTAAAATCCTTATTGTTATTGTGCTCATTTCGATAAGAATCTTGGGAAGAAGCCTTGTAAATACTTAAAAACTGTTCTAGATTTGGAATGCGAAAAGTGATGTTTTCGAGATGAATCAACTCTATATCCGATTCCGAAACTCCAGCAAAATCAGGTAAAGAATCGATACTTCCGAATTCAACACTCAGACCATCTTTTTGGAATTCATGCTCATGAATATCTATTACGGCATAGCCTAAGTGTTTCATCACTTTCATTATCTTGTCCCACTCATAAATTCTGAGATGATCAGGTGCTTCCCAACCTCTAGGATCACCAGGCACATGAATGTCAATGTCAGACGGCCTCCATTCTTCATTTGAACGGTATTCAAAACCCAAGGACCCCATGAGCGTCGGTGTGATTCCGATTTGGTTTAAATGAGAACAAATTGTTCGAAATTCATCAAATAGAGAATTCATTCCTCCTCCAATCGTTGATATAGAACTTAATTTCGTTGTGAATAATAAACTAATTTTTACCTTCTACTCTTTCGGTTTTGAAAAGACTTCAATATGTTGGCCCAGTACCTTGATTTCTACAGGTAGGTTATCCGATTTATCACCGTCAACATCTGACTCCAATTCACTATCTGAAGAAATCTTAATATTACGCGCTTTGATATACTCGATATTATCATTTGCGACAACATCTCCTTTTAGTAAATCAAGAATGACGGATAATTTGGAGAATAGAGAAGCATCTTTTAGAATTAAAATGTTGGCATAGCCGTCTTTGTTTTCTTCAAAGATTTTTTTGTCAGCGAAGTAATTTGTCAAGAGAACCAAAACATGGCTTGCTTCACCAACATAATTTCCATTTTCTGTCTCAATCTTAATGTTAAAGACCTGATCCGTCATGACAGACTTCATAGTATTAACAGCATAGGCTAAAATACCGAATTTTGTCTTGTCCTCAATTTCAACATTGTGAATCGCTTCAGGAAGAGAACCGATACTAAAGATGTAACCAAAATAATTGTCATTCGCTTTACCGATATCAATCTTATTGGTTAAATCAAAATCGAGTTCATCAATAGCGCCATCGATATCTTGGTTGATTTCCAACAGTTTTGTAATGAGGTTGCCCGTACCACCAGGGATAATACCTAACTTAGGAACGTAGTCTCTCTCAGCAATTCCCGAAATAACTTCGTTGACAGTCCCATCTCCACCAAAAACAACTACTGCATCGTACTGCTCACGAGAGGCTTCTTCAGCAAAATTGGTTGCATCCAGCGCTTTTTCAGTAATTTTGGTTTCAACATATTCAAAGTATTCTTTTGCTTTATTCTCCAGCTTTTCTTTATAATCCAAAGCCTTCTCACCACCAGAGGTAGGATTGATAATTATCATTGCTTTTTTCATTGATTTTCACCTCAAAATCCGTTAGAAATGCTTACATTTCATCCTATGTAACTAAACGTACTCCCATTATATAATGAAAATGCTGGAAAGAAAAATATGAAGTACTGGAGATTAATAGACTTTTATTCTATTTTCCCATCGCATAACTGCATCCTTTAAGGGTTCATCCAAGTAAGAAATGGTCTTATCCTTTATCCAACCAGGAATACCATAAGCTGCCTCTGCTATGCTGCCAGTGATTGCAGCAAGTGTATCACTGTCGCCACCAAGTGAGATAGCATTTCTTATAGCATCTTCGAAATCTGTACTTTCAAGAAAGGCAATAATTGCCTGAGGTACAGTGTCCTGACATGTTTCGTTGAAACGGTATGTAGGGCGAATTTCATCTAAAGTTTGAGATAGATTGTAGCCGTATTCCTTCTCAATATAATCCTTAATCCGTTTTTTACATTCGGTAGGATTGTCGTTAATTGGTTGCTCGTATTCGCTACAATAACCACCAAAGTAAAAACGACATAGAAAGATAGCATCAGCTGTAGCCATTGCACCTTTGACACCTTCTGGATGATTATGAGTTACCTCTGCAGAAAGACTCGCAAGTCCTCTAGATGATGGCCAAATACCGGTTCTAGCATAAAAACTACAGTCCATAGACCAAGCGCATGGAGAAACACGCATAGCCGATCCATTCCCAAAGCTATTATATGGCTCACGGTTATCGCTGTTTAGCCATGCATTAAACCGAGCACCATAATCAGCATCCGGATACATTCTGCCATATTTCTTCATAGCGTCAATAAAGTCATCCTTTTGCCCACCATTCATAATCGCCTCTGCAACAGCACAGGTCATAACCGTGTCATCTGTAAAAAAGCAGTCCTTCCGAAATAAAGGAAAGTCCTTTGTTTTGATATTGTTCCACTCGTAAACAGAACCAACAATGTCTCCAACGATTGCTCCGAGCATAAGATTCCTCCTTGTGAACTCTTGGTTTAGACTGATATTTCTACTTCCTATATTCGTTTATTATATCAGCATATTCTGTCAAAAGATTCTTTGAATAAATTTTTTCATTACTTGAATTTCTAACTTCTTTCCAAAGAATAGATGCAACTTTTAGTTTATTCGAGTAGTTGTCACTATTTTCATCTGCACAGAAATCCTTTAAAAATTGATTCCATTGACAAACCGAATGATCATACTTAGCATAATCTGAATTTCCATAATAAACTTTTAGCATGTCTTGGATTCTAAAAGTCGAATCATTTTCTCTTTTTACTTTTCTCCAAGCTGTAGCCATATCAGCAGTAAATTTAAAAGGTGAAACATCTGTTAAAGTTGAGAAATATTCTCTAAAGTAAGTGTTAAAGGAGAATCCACATTCAAGTAAGGACGTATCTAAGGTGATAGCTTCCACTCGTTTCTTATTTCTTTTTGTTGATGATTTTTTAATCAAATTCCCCTTAAAGTACTGCTCGATAATATGATTGAGTTCTTGTTTCATACCTATATATTCAAGTTCTAATAACTTGCATATTTGTGAAAGTTCATCACGATACCAATAATATTCATTAAACTCATCAAATGAAGTGATTTTATCAAATTCTGGTCTGTTCTCTATCAATATTTTAGCTCCACCAAAAACAATTTACTTTTTCACTCAAAGAGTACCTTACTATTTGCCTGTGTTCATACTTAGGATTCAAGCTCACAATCACACACTCAGCGGTTTCAGACTTACCGTATCATTTCGTCGGTTCCCCTCCTCATTCTACGAGTCCTATCCCATAACTTCGCTGATACCTCAGCTCGTACAAGTAGTGATACCGCCTCAACGTAATGTGTCTTCGGGACTCAAAAGGTTTGGGAAGCCTTTTGAAGATTAACTACGTTTCTCCAACAAGCTTACACATTCCACATGTGGTAATATTCTACTTTTATACTAATAAACAAAAGGCAATAAAAATCATTTTAAAATGATACTGTGGAACGGAAAGATTATCACCACTTTCAAAAGAAACGACATCCATAACTCCAATTAAAATTACAATAGACTTCCTGCGAAACAAAAATATGATACAATAAAACTATGAATTATGAATCAAGTAAACCATTAACTGATGCACGATTTAAGCGCCTTGTTGGTGTTCAGCGCACTACTTTTGAAGAGATGTTAGCTGTGTTAAAAACAGCTTATCAACTTAAACACGCAAAAGGTGGACGAACCCCTAAGCTAAGCCTAGAAGACCTCCTCATGGCTACTCTTTAATACATGCGAGAATACCGCACTTATGAACAAATTGCGGCTGATTTTGGCATTCACGAAAGCAACTTAA
>NZ_JVLI01000135.1:0-207 GCF_001072315.1 Streptococcus pseudopneumoniae
GTTGAGTATGTTAGAGATGGTGAACGAGAAGTTGACACACCTAATGAACGCGTTGAAGGAGCTAAAGGTAAAACAGTTGCAACAACTACTTACGATGTAGATTCAAAGGACGGTCATATTACAGAACACGTTGGCAACCCAGTCGTCACCCCAGCAGGTAAGACAATCGTTAAAGTTGGTGCGAAAACTAAGGTTGAACAATCTAAA
>NZ_JVLI01000136.1:0-207 GCF_001072315.1 Streptococcus pseudopneumoniae
GTTGAGTATGTTAGAGATGGTGAACGAGAAGTTGACACACCTAATGAACGCGTTGAAGGAGCTGAAGGTAAAACAGTTACAACAACCACTTACGATGTAGATTCAAACGACGGTCATATCACAGAACACGTTGGTAACCCAGTCGTCACCCCAGCAGGTAAGACAATTGTTAAAGTTGGTGCGAAAACTAAGGTTGAACAATCTAAA
>NZ_JVLI01000137.1:0-211 GCF_001072315.1 Streptococcus pseudopneumoniae
TCCTTAGATTCTCGTTTGATTTTCATCAAACTTAAAAGTGATATAGTTACCATCCCCAATAACGAAAGACTTGAAGATTTTTCTCCCGTCTTAGGGAGTTCATTTGTTGTAGTTGTAGTTGTAGCTGGAGCTTGATAGACTGGATTTTCCACTTTTGCTACTTGATTCTTAACTTCATCTTGGACATACTTCGAAATCTTGTCATTTGGAA
>NZ_JVLI01000138.1:0-4921 GCF_001072315.1 Streptococcus pseudopneumoniae
CGCAGGTTGCTCAAAGCACTGCTTTGAGGTTGTAGATAAGACTGACAAAGTCAGTCACATATAAAATCCAAGGCGAAGCTGACGTTGTTTGAAGAGATTTTCGAAGAGTATTACTTGATTACAATTTACCTGCTACTGCATCCAACAATTCTTGGATCTTAGCTTGGTTGCTTCCTCCTGCCATGGCCATGTCTGGTTTACCACCACCACGTCCATCGACGATAGGTGCCAATTCTTTGACAAGGTTTCCTGCATGAAGGTCTTTTGTCTTGCTTGCTACAAGAACATTGACTTTGTCACCGATAGCAGCAACTAGGACAAGAAGATCAGAGTAGTCTTTTTGTTTCCAGTTATCTGCAAAGGTACGAAGGGCACCGGCATCTGATACAGACACTTGACTAGCAATGTAACGGTGACCGTTGACTTCCTTCACATCCTTGAAGATATCGCCCGCGGCTGCAGCTGCGGCTTTTTCTTTCAATTCAGCATTTTCTTTTTGAAGTTGACGAAGTTGTTCTTGAAGTCCTTCTACCTTGTGAGGGACTTCTTTAAGTTGAGGTGCTTTAAGAGTTGCTGCGACAGCTTTAAGAGCGTCTTCTTGTTCGCGGTAGGCTTCAAAGGCTTCCTTACCAGTCACTGCCAAGATACGGCGAGTTCCTGAGCCGATTCCTTCTTCTTTGACAATCTTGAAGAGACCAATCTCAGAAGTGTTGCCAACGTGGGTACCACCACAAAGCTCGATAGAGTAGTCACCGATAGTAACAACACGGACTTCCTTACCGTATTTCTCACCAAAGAGAGCCATAGCTCCCATTTCTTTAGCAGTGTCAATATCCGTTTCAACTGTCTTCACTTCAAGAGCTTCCCAGATTTTTTCGTTGACTTGTTGTTCAATCGCTCGCAATTCTTCAGCAGTCACTGCTTGGAAGTGGGTAAAGTCAAAGCGAAGAAATTCTACTTCATTAAGCGAACCTGCCTGAGTTGCATGGCTGCCAAGGATATTGTGAAGAGCCGCATGGAGCAAGTGAGTCGCAGTGTGGTTTTTCATGACACGGTGACGACGATTTGTATCAATTGCCAGCGTATATTCTTGGTTCAAAGCAAGTGGTGCATGGACTTCAACTGTATGAAGAGCTTGTCCGTTTGGTGCTTTTTGAACATTTGTCACAGTAGCCACAACCTTACCTGACTCATCCAAGATTTGTCCGTGGTCAGCGACCTGTCCACCCATTTCAGCGTAGAATGGCGTTTCCATAAAGATAAGTGAGGCAGTTCCTTCTGACACAGCTTCTACTTCTGCATTGTCTGCCACAATAGCCACCAATTTAGAAGACAATTGGCTAGCATTGTAGTTGAAGACACTTTCCACTGTGATGTTTTGAAGGGTTTCATTTTGCATCCCCATTGAGCCACCCTTGACAGCTGACGCACGCGCACGTTCTTGCTGTTCTTTCATAGCTACTTCAAATCCTTCACGGTCCACAGTCATACCAGCTTCTTCAGCGATTTCTTCAGTCAATTCAACTGGGAATCCATATGTGTCGTAGAGTTTGAAGACATCTTGTCCCGCGATAACGTTTTGACCTTTCGCTTTCAAGTCAGCTACAATGGTTTCTGCAAAGTGTTGACCTGAGTGAAGGGTACGAGCAAATGACTCTTCCTCGCTCTTCACGATTTTTTCGATAAAGTCACGTTTTTCAAGCACTTCTGGGTAGTAGCTTTCCATGATTTTTCCAACAGTTGGAACGAGTTTATAAAGGAAAGGCTCGTTAATTCCCAATTTTTGACCATGCATAGACGCACGACGGAGAAGACGACGAAGGACATAACCACGACCTTCATTTCCTGGAAGGGCACCATCACCGATGGCAAATGAAAGTGAACGGATGTGGTCAGCGATGACCTTGAAGCTCATGTTGTCGCCATCTTGGTCATAAACCTTACCAGACAATTTCTCCACTTCACGAATGATTGGCATGAAGAGGTCTGTTTCAAAGTTGGTCTTAGCCCCTTGGATAACTGCCACCAAACGCTCCAAACCAGCGCCCGTATCAATGTTCTTGTGTGGCAATTCCTTGTATTCGCTACGAGGAACCGCAGGGTCTGCGTTAAATTGTGACAAAACGATGTTCCAGATTTCAATATAACGGTCGTTTTCAATATCTTCTGCAAGCAGGCGAAGACCGATATTTTCTGGGTCAAAAGCCTCTCCACGATCAAAGAAAATCTCTGTATCTGGTCCAGAAGGTCCTGCACCGATTTCCCAGAAGTTGTCCTCGATCGGAATCAAATGACTTGGGTCCACTCCTACCTCAATCCAGCGGTTATAAGAATCTTTATCATCTGGATAGTAGGTCATGTAAAGTTTCTCAGCTGGGAAGTCAAACCATTCAGGGCTTGTCAAAAGCTCATAAGCCCAAGTGATGGCTTCGTCACGGAAGTAATCACCAATAGAGAAGTTCCCCAACATTTCAAACATGGTATGGTGACGTGCAGTCTTCCCTACGTTTTCAATGTCGTTGGTACGGATGGCCTTTTGCGCATTGGTAATACGTGGATTTTCAGGGATGATGGTCCCGTCAAAGTATTTCTTAAGGGTTGCTACCCCAGAGTTGATCCACAAAAGAGTTGGGTCATTTACAGGAACCAAGCTCACTGATGGTTCTACTGAGTGACCTTTGGTCGCCCAGAAATCAAGCCACATTTGGCGTACTTGTGCACTAGATAGTTGTTTCATATTGTCTCCTTATTTACTTGTTTAATGTGATTGGCTTTCCAGCATTTCCACATAGTCAATCGCGACACAGAGGGAAATGACTAGATCTTCATAAGCGTCCTCAAGAACCGTTACAGTGTAGGTAGAGGTCAGATGGAAGAGTTCCTTCTTAATTTCCGCAATCAACTGATCGCGATCATCCAGCAATTTGAAATCCAAATCCCAGATATTGCCCTCGATACGAAGACCTAGATTATCAAACTCATATTTATCTCGCCAGAAGGTCAACTTCTTACGAATGACAAAACTCGAGCCATCCCTAAGCTGAATTTCAAAACGAGGAAGCAAGGTAAAGATTTCTTTACTAATCTCACTGACTTGTTCACCAGCCGCATCATAGATGGTAAAAGTTTTAGGAATCTTAAAAAATGATCCCTCTACCTGATAGGCGATTTCTCCCCTGTCATCCTTGATAGCGAAGCGTTCGCCTCCAAGACGAAACTTTTGTTTGACAAGAAATGTTTTCATCAACACCTCCAAAAATCAAAAGACAAGCTCATATCACGAAGGGCGAAAAACCGCGGTACCACCTTCATTCAATGAACTTGTCATTCTCTTATTCTTATGCAATTGTATGATTGAGTAGCATGACTTCCTAGCTTAGATGGCTCGCAGCACCGCCATTTCTCTGGACTAAGACAAGTGAAAATCAATTCTCAACTTTCTTATTATATCGTTTTTGGAGAGGTTCGTCAAGGTTAATGACCATGAAACATCAATGTTTTATTTTTCTTTTAAAGTTCTACTGTCAGGACTTGACCTTGCTTAACAACCTGTTCTCCAGCAATATAGACATCATCAACATCACTGGATTTGACAGCATAAACTAGGTGGGACAGCATATTTTCCTGAGGTTGGAGATGGATTTTCCCCTCTGGTTGAATGACGAGAAAATCTGCCTGTTTACCTACTTCTAGGCTTCCTATCTGATTTTCCATTCCAAGGACCTTAGCCCCTTCAATTGTCAGTGACTTGAGAGCTGTTTCGATAGGAAATTGGCTGGCATCTCCACTTTTCATCTTCTGAAGAAGGGCTGCAGTCCGTCCTTCCTCAAACATATCTAAATTGTTATTGGAAGCAACCGAGTCCGTCGCAATTCCTACTGCCACTCCTGCTTTTTGCAGTTGAATGATCGGAGCAATCCCTGATGCCAATTTGAGGTTACTGATAGGATTGTGGGCAATAGACACTTGAGAGGTTGCCAAGCGTTCAATTTCTCGTTCGTTTAATTCGACCCCGTGAGCGAAGACAGACGGATGGTCTAAGTAACCCAGTTCTTCTAGAAAGGCGAGGGGACGTTTGCCGTATCGTTTCAGGATAATGCCAGATTCCTCCTTAGTCTCCGCAACATGAATATGGATAGGAATATTCAACTCTTTTGCCATATCCAAGCTTTCTGCCAACAAGTCTCTACTACAGCTGTAGGGAGAATGTGGGGCTACCATCACCTTGAAATTTGGATTTTTATATCCAATAATTTCCTCAATAATTGTTCGAGTTTTGCTTATAGTCTCAGCAGTTGTCTCTGCCTCTGAAGAAAAAAGAGTCGGTGAGAAATAACAACGCATCTTGGAAGTTTTCACTGCCTGATAAATCTGTTCAATATCTACACCATTGGGATTATACATATCATTAAAGGTTGTTATCCCTGACTGGAGCATTTCTGTCAGAGCTTCTTTGACCGCTTTGATAGTCATGTCTGGTGTAAACCCAGCTTCTGCAGGCCAGATATAGTCATTGAGCCATTCATGGAGATTGCTGTCATCCCGAATTCCTCTCAATCCTGTCATAGCAGAATGGGTATGGCAATTGACCAAACCAGGCATAATCCAGGCTCCCTGATAGTCTATAATCTGCTCAGCCTGATCTAAAATCTCTGGCTTCTCTTGACCGACATAGACGATTTGAGAATCCTTGACTGCTAAGATTCCATCTAGATAGACATGGAAATCTTGATCACAAGTCACGATATTTACATGCTGAAAGACTTTCATACTAGGCTCCTTTTCTAAAAGACAATTTATACTCTTCTAAAATCTCTTCAAACCACATTAGCTTCACCTTGGAGTAGATATATGGTTACTGACTTCGTCAGTCTTATCTACAACCTCAAAACAGTGTTTTGAGCTGACTTCGTCAGTCTTA
>NZ_JVLI01000139.1:0-13576 GCF_001072315.1 Streptococcus pseudopneumoniae
CGCAGGTTGCTCAAAGCACTGCTTTGAGGTTGTAGATAAGACTGACAAAGTCAGTCACATATATACGGCAAGGCGACGTTGACGCGGTTTGAAGAGATTTTTGAAGAGTATAAAAATCCTCAAGATACTTTCTTCTATCCTTTAGTTTATAAGGAGAATACCTATGAAAAAAACTGCTATTTCTATCTTTGCTCTCCTAATGTTAGGAGTTTGCTGCCTGTTCCTATTCAGCCAGCAAAGCTATAAAAAACTCGTTCAATACTATGCTAACGACCAGAACCTGCCCAGTAGGATAACTTATAGTGAATATAGCGACAAATGAGAAGCCAACTACGGTAGCACTCTAAACATCACGTCTATCAAACAAGCTAATGACGGAGTTTATGCAACCTATGAAGGGCAATTGACACCTTTCCAATATTGATAAATTGATAACCAGCCTGTCTTCATCTAGTCATGCTGGTTTTTAAGTTCATTTTAAATCCTTACCTATTCTCCCTAACTGTGCTATACTTAATTTATACTCAATGAAAATCAAAGAGCAAACTAGAAAGCTAGCCGCAGGCTGTTCAAAGCACTGCTTTGAGGTTGCAGATAAAGTTGACGCAGTTTGAAGAGATTTTCGAAGAGTATTAGTACATTCTTTGAGATTGGAGCTAGTATGAAAATCCATAAAACCGTGAATCCTGTTGCCTATGAAAATACCTATTATCTAGAAGGCGAAAAGCACCTCATCGTCGTCGATCCTGGTAGTCATTGGGAAGCCATTCGTCAGACAATCGAGAAGATCAACAAACCGATCTGTGCTATTCTCTTGACCCACGCCCATTATGACCATATCATGAGTCTGGACTTGGTTTGCGAGACGTTTGGCAATCCTCCTGTCTATATCGCAGAGAGCGAAGCCAGCTGGCTCTACACTCCTGTCGATAATCTCTCCGGTCTCCCTCGCCACGATGATATGGCAGATGTGGTCACAAAACCTGCAGAACACACCTTTGTCTTTCACGAAGAATACCAACTAGAGGAATTTCATTTTAAGGTTCTGCCGACCCCAGGGCACTCTATCGGTGGTGTTTCCCTAGTCTTTCCTGATGCTCACCTAGTCTTGACGGGAGATGCTCTATTCCGCGAAACTATCGGACGGACCGACCTTCCGACTGGTAGCATGGAGCAACTCCTTCATAGTATCCAGACCCAACTCTTCACCCTACCAAACTACGATGTCTATCCAGGACATGGTCCAGCTACTACTATCGCTCACGAAAAGGCCTTCAATCCCTTTTTCTAGCAAGATGATGACAATCGAAATTTAAGTAAACTATCCAGCAAATCTTTCTATTACAAAAGGCATCCTATCAAGGTTTTCACACCTGATTGGATGCCTTTTTTCTGATGACTAGATTTTTTGTATTACCAAATAATCACGCGCTCCTCTGGTGAACGCCACATTCCGTCTCCTTCTTTGACATCATAGGTTGTAAAGAAATCGTCGAAGTTTGGTACTTGCACATTGACACGGAGTTTGGCTGGTGCGTGCACATCGACGCTAGCCAAAAGTTTCATAAATTCTGGACGACCTTTCATGCGCCAGATGCGACCGAAGTTGTAGAAGAACTCTTCTGCTGAGAAGTCTGCTTCTCTCTTAGCTGCTTCAAGCGCTGCTGCGATTCCTCCCAAGTCAGCCACGTTTTCTGATACAGTCAATTTACCGTTAATGGTTGCTCCATAAGAATCCTGTCCATCAAATTGGTCAATGACTTTTTGTGTTTTCTCCTTGAAGGCAGCATAGTCGCTCTCTGTCCACCAATCCTTGAGGCTACCATTTTCGTCAAAGGAAGCCCCGTTAGTATCAAAGGCGTGGGAAATTTCATGGGCAATCACTGCCCCAATACCACCGTAGTTAGCAGAAGATGACTGATGCAAGTCATAGAAAGGCGCCTGTAAAATGGCCGCTGGAAAGACAATCAGGTTCTTCTGAGGATTGTAGTAGGCATTGACCATATGAGCAGGCATGCCCCATTCCTTATAGTCTACAGGCTGATTCCACTTACTCCAACTGTGCTTGATTTCCACACGCGCAAAGGCTAGAGCATTCTCAAAAAGACTGGCAGTTTCATTCACTACCTTATCCTTGTAACGTGCAGGCAATTCTTCTGGATAGCCAATATAAGGTTTGATCACATTGAGCTTCACGATAGCCTGTTTACAGGTTTCTGGAGTGAGCCAGTCATTCTTAAGCAGACGCTCCTTATAGACATCAATCATGGTTGCCACTTTTTTCTCCACATCCGCCTTGGCTTCTGGAGAGAACTTCTCACGGGCGTACCAAAGCCCCAGGGCTTGCTTGAAAGGTTCCTGTGCTAGATGATAAGCTGCTTTGACCTTATCTTTTGCCTCTGGAACTCCAGAAAGGGCACGGCTGTAGGCACCTGACAAGACACGAATTTCTTCTGTTAAATAGCTGGTTGAGAGATTCACAACACTTAAAATTAAGTTTGCCTTGAGGAGAGGCCATGCCTCTTCACTATAGAATTGGTCTGCTGCTTGCCAGAAGCGTTCCTCGTCTACAATAACCTTGTCTGGTACTTGTCCAAGAACGGCTTTGAAGAAGTCATCCAAAGGTAGGGCAGGCGCGAATTTTTTGAAATCTTCATAAGCATATGGATGGTAAAGTTTAGCATACTCTGAACTTTCTTCATTAGAAAGCACCACTGCTGCAATTCGGCGGTCCAATTCTAGCCTTTTCTCTAACAAGTCTTCAATTTCTTCATCAGAGAAATCATAAGCCTTGAGAAGATTTGCGCTGCTTTCTTTCCAAAGAGTCAGGAGCTCTTCTCGCTGAGGATGGTCTTCTGCATAGTAGGTCGTATCTGGCAAGATTGTGCTTGGAGCGCTAGCCCATAGAACATTGATTCTAGCATCCATAAAGTCTGGCGATACACCAAAAGGAAGGAAGTTAGGTTTTCCTGTAAGTTCAAACTCTGCTAGTTTAGCTGTAAAATCCGCAAAAGTCTCCAATTCTTGGAATTCTTTAAGAAGTGGTAAGACAGGTGTGATACCATCAGCTTCTCTCTTGTCAAAATCACGAACTAGGCGGTGGTATTTGACAAAGTTCGCCAAGATAGCATCCTCTGGAACATCTTGCCCTGCCAACCACTTATCTGTAGTCGCCAGCATAAGTTCTTCGATTTCCTCATCTAAATCAACAAAACCTCCTGTTTGAGACTTATCTGCTGGGATTTCAGCAGTCTTCTGCCATTCCCCATTGATTGCATCATAAAAATCATCTTGATAACGTGTCATCTTGTTCTCGCTTTCATTTATACTTGTTTTTAGCTTAACAAAAATTACCTGGGAATGCAATTAAAAATGAACTGATGTTTTCTATTGTTTTTTCAGTTATTATTTTAATTTTTTGAAAAATTAACTTGACTTAATTTTTTTTTTAATGTATATTAAGAGGCAGGAGGAATACAAGTTTATGATACGTATCGAAAACCTCAGCGTCTCCTACAAAGAAACGTTGGCACTTAAGGATATTTCACTAGTGCTCCAAGGACCAACAATTACCGGTATTATTGGTCCAAACGGTGCTGGGAAATCAACATTATTAAAAGGGATGCTGGGAATTATCCCACATCAAGGTCAGGCATTTCTCGATGACAAGGAAGTTAAAAAATCCTTACATCGAATCGCCTATGTCGAACAAAAAATCAATATCGACTACAACTTTCCCATCAAGGTCAAGGAATGTGTCTCGCTAGGACTCTTTCCCTCTATCCCTCTCTTTCGAAGTTTAAAGGCTAAACATTGGAAGAAAGTGCAAGAGGCCCTTGAAATTGTCGGTCTAGCTGACTACGCTGAACGTCAAATCAGTCAACTGTCTGGAGGTCAGTTCCAGCGGGTCTTGATTGCCAGATGTTTGGTGCAGGAAGCCGACTATATCCTCTTGGATGAACCCTTTGTTGGGATTGACTCTGTTAGTGAGGAAATCATCATGAATACGCTGAGAGATCTGAAAAAAGCTGGGAAGACGGTTCTCATCGTCCACCACGACCTCAGCAAGGTTGCCCACTACTTCGATCAAGTCTTGCTTGTCAATCGAGAAGTGATTGCCTTTGGTCCAACCAAAGAAACCTTTACCGAAGCCAATCTCAAAGAAGCTTACGGTAATCGACTATTTTTCAATGGAGGTGACCTATGATTGCAGAATTTATCGATGGATTGCAAAAATTCCATTTCTTACAAAATGCCTTGATAACAGCCATTGTCATCGGGGTCGTAGCTGGAGCTGTGGGATGTTTCATCATCCTACGCGGGATGTCACTCATGGGAGATGCCATTTCACATGCTGTCTTGCCAGGTGTAGCCCTCTCCTTCATCTTGGGCCTTGACTTCTTTATCGGAGCCATTGTCTTTGGATTGCTAGCTGCCATCATCATTACCTACATCAAGGGGAACTCGATTATCAAAAGCGATACCGCCATCGGCATTACCTTTTCTTCTTTCTTAGCCCTCGGTATCATCTTGATTAGTGTCGCTAAAAGTTCAACTGACCTTTTCCATATCCTTTTTGGTAATATCCTGGCCGTCCAAGATACGGATATGTTTATTACTATGGGTGTGGGGGCAGCCATTCTCTTGTTAATCTGGATTTTCTTCAAGCAACTCTTGATAACTTCCTTTGATGAACTCTTGGCCAAAGCCATGGGAATGCCTGTCAATTTCTATCACTACCTTCTCATGGTACTCTTGACTCTCGTGTCTGTGACAGCCATGCAAAGTGTCGGAACTATCCTGATTGTAGCCATGCTGATTACCCCAGCTGCAACTGCTTATCTGTATGCTAATAGCCTGAAAAGCATGATTTTCCTTTCCTCAACCTTTGGAGCGATAGCTTCAGTTTTGGGGCTCTTTATCGGCTATAGCTTTAACGTTGCGGCAGGTTCTAGTATCGTGCTCACAGCTGCTAGTTTCTTTCTCATTAGCTTCTTTATCGCTCCAAAACAACGATATTTGAAACTGAAAAATAAACATTTGTTAAAATAAGGGGCAAAACCCCAATAAATTGGAGGATCTAATGAAAAAATTAGGTACATTACTCGTTCTCTTTCTTTCCGTCATCGCTCTTGTAGCATGTGCTAGCGGAAAAAAAGATGCAGCTTCTGGTCAAAAACTAAAAGTTGTTGCTACAAACTCAATCATCGCTGATATTACTAAAAATATTGCTGGTGACAAGATTGATCTTCACAGTATCGTTCCTGTTGGTCAAGACCCACACGAATACGAACCACTTCCTGAAGACGTCAAGAAAACTTCTCAAGCTGATTTGATTTTCTACAACGGTATCAACCTTGAAACAGGTGGCAATGCTTGGTTTACAAAATTGGTAGAAAATGCCAAGAAAACTGAAAACAAAGACTACTTTGCAGTCAGCGAAGGCGTTGATGTTATCTACCTTGAAGGTCAAAACGAAAAAGGCAAAGAAGACCCACACGCTTGGCTTAACCTTGAAAACGGTATGATCTTTGCTAAAAATATCGCAAAACAATTGAGCGCTAAAGACCCTAGCAACAAGGAATTCTACGAAAAAAATCTCAAAGAATATACTGATAAGCTAGACAAACTTGACAAGGAAGCTAAAGAGAAATTTAACAACATCCCTGCTGAGAAAAAACTCATCGTAACCAGCGAAGGATGCTTCAAATACTTCTCTAAAGCCTACGGTGTCCCAAGTGCCTACATCTGGGAAATCAATACTGAAGAAGAAGGAACTCCTGACCAAATCAAGACCTTGGTTGAAAAACTTCGCCAAACAAAAACTCCTTCACTCTTTGTAGAATCTAGTGTGGATGACCGTCCAATGAAGACTGTTTCTCAAGACACAAACATCCCAATCTACGCTCAAATCTTTACTGACTCTATCGCAGAACAAGGTAAAGAAGGCGACAGCTACTACAACATGATGAAATACAACCTTGACAAGATTGCTGAAGGATTGGCAAAATAATACTCTGAAAAACGTCATTCTCACACGAGCTGGCGTTTTTTTCTATGCCCACATTTCCGGTCAAATCATTGGAAAATTCCGACTGTTTCAGCTAAAATGGAAGAAAAAAGATTGGAGTATCTTATGGTAACTTTTCTCGGAAATCCTGTGAGCTTTACAGGTAAACAACTACAAGTCGGCGACAAGGCACTTGATTTTTCACTCACTACAACAGACCTTTCTAAAAAATCTCTGGCTGATTTTGATGGCAAGAAAAAAGTCTTGAGTGTCGTACCTTCTATCGATACAGGTATCTGCTCAACTCAAACGCGTCGTTTTAATGAAGAACTGGCTGGACTGGACAACACGGTCGTATTGACTGTTTCTATGGACCTACCATTTGCCCAAAAACGTTGGTGTGGTGCTGAAGGTATTGAAAATGCCATCATGCTCTCAGACTATTTCGACCATTCCTTTGGACGTGATTACGCCCTCTTAATCAATGAGTGGCACCTATTGGCACGCGCAGTCTTTGTCCTCGATACTGACAATACGATTCGCTACGTTGAATACGTGGACAATATCAACTCTGAACCAAACTTCGAAGCCGCAATTGCAGTCGCTAAAGCCCTATAGAAAAAATCCTCCGTTTCAAAGAGTTCCCGACTCTTTGAAACGGAGGATTTTTCTTATTCTTTAATTATTGTTTATTTTGAAATGAATCCTTCAAAATCTTTTAGTTGAAAATTATATTTTTCAGTGAGTAACACATTATCCACTGCAACATCTTCTCCCAATGGGTAAATATTTCTTTTGAAACGGTTGTAGGAGGAAAATCTCTCCTACACTATTATTGATTCTGAGAGAAAATTGCAAAATATCATCTACCAAACTTTCAATTATTAAGATTTTTTGCAGTTTATCTGAATTAGAATCGCAAGACTTCTCAATAATATAATTGTCGAATTTTTTCAATCTAACTTCCTCTCCACTATTTCTTCCTTTATCAAGAAAAAGTTACCTCAATATTAATAAAGTACAATTCTAAATTAACTCCAATTATTGATTCATGATAATATTTCAGTAACTCATCGTGCAATTAAAAACAAGGATTTTTATTTCAGACGATCCATCGTGAACACTTCATCAGCCATCTCCCAAATTGCCGGATTATGTGTTGCGATAATGATTAGCCTATTATCATCTCGAAGAGATAGCAAAATCTCCATAATCAACTGAGAGGTTGCTGGGTCTATTGAAGCTGTTGGCTCATCTGCCAGAATAAAGGGTGGATTCTTTAAGATAACTTTTGCCAAGGCAACCCGTTGCGATTCTCCGCCCGATAACTCAAAGATGCGCTTATCTAGGTCAAGATAAGCCAGGCCGACCTGTTCTAAAGCCTGCTTCTGCCTCAACCGCTGTTCCGCCCGACTCAACTTTTGACCAATGAGACCTAGCTTAAGGTTTTCTTCAATACTTTGGTTTTCAATTAAGCCAAAGTTCTGGAAGAGGTAGCCCAATT
This sequence comes from Streptococcus pseudopneumoniae, assembly GCF_001072315.1. Classification (GTDB taxonomy): domain Bacteria; phylum Bacillota; class Bacilli; order Lactobacillales; family Streptococcaceae; genus Streptococcus; species Streptococcus pseudopneumoniae_R. The sequence continues at coordinate 7,515 of NZ_JVLI01000139.1, forward strand.
CGTGACGGAAAAAATCACTCGATTTATAATTGGCCAAGTCTTTACCTCGGTAAAAAATCGTCCCATCATAAGATTCTAATTTCCCAATCATGTTCATCAAGGTTGTTTTTCCGCTACCACTTGAACCAATTAAGGCATAGACTTTTCCAGCCTCAAATGTCATTGAAAGATTCGAAAATAACTCTCGTTCTCCAAAAGATTTACTCACCTGTTTAAGTTCAATCATATTAACCTCCCTTCAAAACAAGCATGGACATCTTGTTTTCTTTCTGCATTTGGACATGTAACTGTAAAAGAGATAGACCAGTAAAGAGTAACGAGACTAAGAAAGCAACTACTATCTCTACCATAAGAAATACACTCGCAACAAATCCCAGTAAAAACACACCCAGTTGAGCAAAGAGATAAGTGCGATGAATTTCTAAGAACCTGAGACCTGCAATGCGTTTGATAAAAATGGCACGTCTAAATTCTTCAAAGTAGAGCCTATTCATAGTGTTAAACAACAAGATTGAAGTTGCAATCCCAAGCACAGCTCCTGCTAGCATTACCCAACGTTCCCTCTGGATATTATCCAATAATGTGATGTAGTTGTGGTAACCTGTTTGCATTTCTGAGACCCAATTTTCAATGCCTTGTCTCTGGATAAGCTCCTGGGCATCAGACAATTGATTAAAGAGAACGTAGTTCTGTACTGCGTCTACCCAAAACAAAACGGACTGTGGACCAGTTGATTGGGGTGTTATAACAATGATGATTGGATCTTTCAAAAACTGCTGGTAAGAAATAGGGGTCGTATTATACACAAAACGATCCTGACCTGATTCTAAATAACCTACCGTAGCAGTCATTTGCTGTCGTTCATCTTGACTAGATATGCGACTGGTTAAGTCGTCTTCAAAAACAGATTTATAATGTTCTTCCTCTGAACGGAGGTGTTCAGGCAGCAATAAGACAAACTCCCCTACATCAAGGTGATTCATCTTTTGCTCAATAGTTGTATCTACAGGAATGTTTTGACGCTCCAAGTATTGCGGTGTGACGATAAGGACATTGCCATTCGGGTTGTAATCGTGCCATTCTGTAGAGGTTATAAAGTTTTTGGAGGAAGCCATGCCATTTTGCAAAGTACGGTCAATTAACTGGTGTCTAGATAAGAAAGCCTTTTGTTCTGAAACAGCCAGATCCATCAATTGATACCAAGTTCTGAGTTTCCTTTGAGCTTGTTCATCAAAACCAGGACTCGTTCCTTCACGGCTGATTGATAGGGTAATCAGTTGCCTTTCCTGACTCCAAGCCTCTTGTCCAATCCGATGCTGTTGCCAGGCTTGGGAATACTTTAAGCTACCCCCTATTCCCAGCGTTACAATAATAATCGCTAATAGTTGACCGATTAAAATCAAACTAATGATTCCTCTGACAGGCACTTGCCCTTTTATAATCTGCATCAGGTGTATCTTTTTTATCCCAACTGCGAAGAGTTGAGCGAAAAACAGGGAGATCAACAACAAGATGAGATTATAACTGAGCAAGCCTTCTCCTATGGTCATTAGGGATTGCGTTGGAAGCGACAGAATTTTTTGCATAAGAATGGCGAGCACGCCAGCTAAACTGAAACCAACAGCTATCCCTTTCAAATCCTCACCAACTGGTCTAAGGAAAATGGACCACCGTTTCTCTCCTGAAATGAGGCGAATGCCCGACGAACGTAATTGGCTAATTTGACTAATTAAAGTCAGTGCTCCAAAGGTTAAGATGAAAATCAATAGACTGATTAACTGAAATCCGTTACTAAAGATAGCCATTAACGTAGATAGTTTAGATGGAATTGTCAGGTGCATGTTAGTCAAGCCAAGTTGACTTAGCTCCTCCCTTAGCAAGTGAATATCTAGGTTTCCATCGAATACAAAATAGTTTGTTTCAACACTACTACTTTGAGCATCTTCTAGATTTTTTTCCTGTAGCCCATCAGGCAACTTTCCGTTCCCAAAGGTCGTATAAGAAAACACTGGAGTACCTTCTGAGTTAGGATCCTGGTGTTGAATCGCAATAAAGCTATCCGTTTCTTCTGCTAGTTTTTCCAAGCGTGTAGCAACATGCTGAAAAGTTGTTTCAGGGGAAGAATCATGTACAACAACGTTGGGGTAATAATGGGAGACATATGTATCAGTCCAAATGGTAAATACCCAAACAAAGAACAAACTAGCAAGCAGGTTGGATATGAGTATAAATAATTTTTTCATAGTGCATTCCTTATTCTAAAATAGAGGACAGAAATACCACTGCCCTCTATAAACTAACAAGCTTACTAAACTATTGATAGAAGTAACCGTATCAAGTGCTAATAATGGTTGAGTTAATTTACAAGAACCGACTCCAGTGAAATGATCCTATCACATTGCTGTGCTTGCTCCATGTTATGCGTAACAAGCAAAATTGTTTTACCAAATTGATCTCTCAAAGTTCGAATCAAATCGAATGCTTTTTGAGACATTTCAGGATCTAACGATCCGGTTGGTTCATCTGCTAGGACAATATCTCCGGGCTTTAAAATAGCTCTCACAATCGCAATTCTCTGCTGTTCACCTCCCGATAATTCATTGATTTTACTATTTAACCGATTTTGTAGACCAACAAATTCTAGCGTTTCCTTGATTCTCTGCTCTTTCTCCTGTCTAGAGAAATTCGAAAAAGTCATGGCAAGCATCAGGTTATCTTTCACACTAGATGTAGAAATGAGTGCATTGGATTGAAAAAGATAGTTGATGACATTCCTTCGATAATGAACTGCTGATTGCGAATTTACCTTAGGCAAAACTTTTCCGTTGATTAGGATTTTACCACTGTCAACAGCATCCAATAGTCCAATCATATTGAGGATAGTCGATTTTCCAGAACCAGAAGGTCCTACTAAAGCTACAAATTCATTTTCCTCAATATCAAAGCTTAAGTCTTTGAAAATTTCTCTTGAACCAAATTGTTTTGATACATTTTGTACTGAAATTCTAGACATGAGATTACTCCTTAAATGATTGTATGATACTCTCTCCTTCTTTACGGAACAAACTGAAATAAAGAAGCATTATCTGAAAAGCAAATGTAGCTAGTATCATGACTATTCCCAACTTAGAACCCACCAAGATAGAAACGATTAGTTCCATCACAGAAAAACTAATAATGAGAGAAAGCACACCAATATATCTTTTCCATGGTGAGAATCCCATAAAGTATTGGACATACAATTTTTCTTCAAATAACAAGCGGTACATTAAGACAAAACTCCAGAAAATAGCCATCATCGTAATGATGATAATCGCTATAATCGTGCCGAAAAGATAAAATGTATAACTCAGATCTTTTTGAAGACCATTGATAAAGTTCTTGACAGTTGTAAAACTCAACCGATTATCCGTTAAATCTGGAAATTCTGTTTCTAAAACGGACACTACCTGTTCCATCGTTTCCCTATCACGAATCTTCAAAAGACCATTATAGCCACTGACAATTAAGTTTGCCGACTCCATGAAATATAAATTCTCTGGTGTTGATACAAAAATAACTGGATTCTCACTAGTTGTACCATAAGAAATGGAATCTGACCAAGTAAATATTGGTCGAGACGGTTGGTAAACCTTGAACATAAATTTCTGATTTTCTGTGAAATTAGTTTGTAAATCTCCCGGTTTTACAGTGACACTTTCCTGTAAATACTCTTTCATCACCTCAAGTTCTTCTGTATTGAGCGTGTTAGGTAGAAGATAAAGTCGAGTACCATTCCTCATCTCTAGCAACTCTTCATCACTTAGGGGAATACCTAGGTCTTGCAGGTAATTATAGGAGAATTTCAAATACCAAAATGGTTTTTTAGGGACATGCTGGTATGTCCCATAGACTGCATCAAGGGACTCCTGATTAAGAAATTTTCCTTGGGCAATATAGACACCTGGAAGCTCAGATATACGCTGGTAAAAGTTATACATACTGCGCTCAAGGGAATTTGTAGTTCCTGCATATGTACCTACATCATTTCCCTCAACAAAGCTGGATATAACGTACATATCTTCAACATTCTTCCACTCCCTAGATACTTTCATATTATCAATAAACTGATTCATTGGAGCATCTAAAGAGTAACTGACTGCGATTAACAAACCAGCTACCAAGGTATAGAATAACAAGCATGTTACCATTAAAGGCTTTATTGGTAATCGTTTATGAATTGCGGCTAATGGAGAAACCGAATAAACAATAATCGTTGGAATAATGAATATCAATAGTAGCAACAAGACTGAGAGGCTGACTCCAGCAAAAACTAGAATAAACGATGATAAACCAAAACTAGACCAGCCTGACAACAACCAACTACATAAAGAGATAATTGGAATAATGTAGATTGAAAATAGTAGAGAATTTTTGAAAAAAGCAGACCATAATTCTTTTCTACCCCATCCTAAAAGAATCAATGTTCCGAAATGTTTAAAGGATTGAAGAACACAGATTAAGAATAGGATCAGTAAAATGAGGGCATTTACTAAGATGCTGATAGCAAGTATTATTCCCCAAATTCCCTGATCAGTACTACTTCCAAAACTTTCTTTTGTCAAATCCTCAACAGAAATACCTGACATCTTTGAAAGATGTAACAGAAAGTTATCTCTTGAGACAGCATCGTGGAGACCATTGATATGGTATATCCCATTAACCGTATTAGTGTTTTGGAAAGTATAATCTAATCGTTCAATGACTACAGGTATGCTAAATAATAAATCTGGAAGCTCGTAAAGCATATTATTTGAGCCTTTGTCAAGTCCAATAGTCATACTATTATCACTATGAGATAATAAATCTGCAAATTGTTGTTGTGAGACAACTATTTTACCCGTGCTTTCAAAATCTGAAAAACCAGCAGAGCTACCAAGGATGTCTATATAAATCCTATTTGGACCTTCTCCTGTATCACTACTTTCAGAACGTTTTGTCCATATGGACAAGTCACTCTGTTCTAAAAAATAATTAAATACATCTTGTGATTGCTCTTCTGTTAACTTCTGAAGATAAACTGTTACGGTCCCGGAATGATGATTATAACTCTGCCATGACTGTTGATACTGTAAACCTGCTAAAAAAATTGCTACCAGAGCAAGTAAGACACTCTGGATGGTAATCAAAAACAGGATTAAGTATCTCATTTTACCTAATAACATGTTTTTGTATGTCATAGGTACTTACCTACAATTCCAGTAACATTCAGCTGTACAGTTCCAATGAATTTAGAAACATGTGCTTCTACTCCAGGTGATTGCCAGCCTGAGAATGCCCCGTTAGCAGTTGCTGAGTGTTCGTAAACACTAGACTGAACATTTGAATAGCTCCAAAGACCAGCAGTACGACCATAATTCCAATAAACTGTAGTACCTTTATACCAAACTGTTGCAGCTGAAACAATCGAACCACCTGCACCAGCTAAAGTCAGTGTAAGTAAAGATGTTGTAATTATTTTTTTTATGCTTTTCTTCATCGTAAAGCCCTCACTTCTTTCACTTAAAATCTAACAATAACAATGACTGCCTTCAGAAGTATCAACAAATCACACCCTAGTACATTGGAATTCCTCCTTCCTAATTAAAAGTTAGATAAAGCAGAAATACTATATAGTTAAATAGTATTTTTATCATTTAATCAACTAATCAGCCTTCCCAACATCAAGACCATTGGACTTCTTTTGTGATTCTACTCGAATCTCCAATCGTTTATCCTTCTGAATAACTGTTGATAGGGGATTGTATTACCAAATGCAAGAACACTTAGTAATACAAATATAACTATTTTTTTAATTCCACGTTTTTTTCTCATGCAATGAAACCCCTTTCTTTTTCCTTATTTTTATTCTAACATATATATTTTATTTATTCAAGTGTTTATGTTCATTTTAACTTTTTTTTTATATTATTAAACATAAACATTTTTTATTCCTTTAACTTGCTATTTTGAACTAAAAATTTTATAATGAAATTAAGCAAATAGGAAGGTTTATTATCTTTAATGAATACACTCGCAGAGAA
>NZ_JVLI01000140.1:0-217 GCF_001072315.1 Streptococcus pseudopneumoniae
GGCTAACCATTCATCGACTAATGTTGAAAGTATTGTTGGAAATAAGCCTTTGGTAGATTCTAAAGATGGTTTATCTTTATATGGTGGTTTTGATCGAACTTATGCAGCTAGTACAGGTTCTGATGGTATTCCTTTGGAGACTATAAAGAAATTTAGTACTCTAACAGAAGAAGAATTTAACAAAAGATTAGAGGCTTTGAAAGAACAATGGAGAAGC
>NZ_JVLI01000141.1:0-41149 GCF_001072315.1 Streptococcus pseudopneumoniae
GCTGTACTTGAGTACGGTAAGGCGACGCTGACGTGGTTTGAATTTGATTTTCGAAGAGTATGAGAGTCAGCTCTCACTTTTCTCTAGTGGGAGGTAAGGATGGAACTACGAAGACCAAGATTAGCAGATAAAGAAACAGTTTTAGAGATGATGGCAGAGTTTGAAAAAAGCCAATCAGCCCATGATGGAGGATTTTGGGATACAGAGAACTTTGTGTATGAAGAGTGGTTGGAAACAAATATGCAAAAAGAGATGGGAATAAACTTGCCTGAAAATCGTGTTCCTTCTATTCAATTTGTATCATTTGATGATGTAGGTCGTGCTCTAGGATTTTTGAATCTGCGATTGAAACTGAATGAGGGTTTACTGAATTATGCTGGCCACATTGGCTACTCCATTCGTCCATCAGAAAGAGGCAAGGGTTATGCTAAGGAAACTCTCCGTCAGGGCTTGCAAGTTGCTAAGGAAAAGAACATCAAGAAAGCTCTGGTGACCTGTAGCGTGAATAATCCTGCTAGCAGAGCAGTCATTTTAGCAAATGGTGGGCTCCTTGAGGATGTTCGTAACGGAGTCGAGCGTTATTGGATAGAGGTAGCGAATGAATAATCCAAAACCACAAGAATGGAAAAGTGAGGAACTCAGTCAAGGGCGTATCATAGACTACAAAGCCTTTAACTTTGTAGATGGAGAAGGTGTGCGTAACTCTCTCTATGTATCAGGTTGTATGTTTCACTGCGAGGGATGTTATAATGTTGCGACTTGGTCTTTTAATGCTGGCATTCCCTATACAGCAGAATTAGAAGAACAGATCATGGCAGACCTTGCCCAGCCCTATGTTCAAGGATTGACCTTGCTAGGAGGGGAGCCCTTCCTCAATACGGGCATTCTCTTACCTCTCGTTAAACGCATTCGAAAGGAATTGCCAGACAAGGACATCTGGTCATGGACGGGCTATACATGGGAAGAAATGATGTTGGAGACACAAGATAAACTGGAACTCTTATCACTGATTGACATCCTTGTCGATGGACGGTATGATCGAACTAAGAGAAATCTTATGCTTCAGTTTCGAGGTTCGTCCAATCAACGAATCATCGATGTGCAAAAATCGCTCCAAAGTGGGCAAGTAGTCATTTGGGACAAGCTTAATGACGGAAAAGAAAGCTATGAACAGGTGAAGAGAGAGTAACTTTCTTCCATAGAATATTTAAATAAATGACCTATCAAAAAAGAAAACATTTTCATGTTAAAAATTTAAAAAAACAGCAACAAATCCCTTGCAATCGCAGGGGCTTTGTGTTATTCTATTATGGTGCTGTAAATTACAGCCTTAGCTTTGATGCAAGAGGTTGCGACACGCTCGGTTGCATTGCCACGCAACACCGCGTCGGTTTTCTTGTGGAGCTAGCCTATTATCTTAAATAGACGAAAAGGAGAAAAAGATGGCAAACAAAAAAATCCGTATCCGTTTGAAAGCATACGAACACCGTACGCTTGACACAGCGGCTGCAAAAATCGTAGAATCAGCTACTCGTACAGGTGCACAAGTTGCGGGTCCAATCCCACTTCCAACTGAACGTAGCCTCTACACAATCATTCGTGCGACTCACAAATATAAAGATTCTCGCGAACAATTTGAAATGCGTACACACAAACGCTTGATCGATATCGTTAACCCAACTCAAAAAACAGTTGATGCTTTGATGAAATTGGATCTTCCAAGTGGTGTAAACGTAGAAATCAAACTTTAATCTAAAATATAAAAGAGCAGAGGCTGGTGTTTCAATATAATTGAACACGGGCTAAACTCGGTGTGAAAAAGATAAACTTCCTAGTGTCTGCTAGACACTGCGTCAGTTTCCTATTTTCACTTTGAGTTTGACGCCCTTTGTATCTTAGACTTGAGCATAAAAAACGCTCGTTAAAAACTTTTTGAATAAAAATATAGAAAAGGAACTATTTTCTCATGACAAAAGGAATCTTAGGGAAAAAAGTGGGAATGACTCAAATCTTCACTGAAGCTGGCGAATTGATCCCTGTAACAGTTATTGAAGCAACTCCAAACGTTGTTCTTCAAGTTAAAACTGTTGAAACAGACGGATACAACGCTATCCAAGTTGGTTTCGATGACAAACGCGAAGTATTGAGCAACAAACCTGCTAAAGGACATGTAGCGAAAGCTAACACGGCTCCTAAGCGCTTCATTCGTGAATTCAAAAACGTTGAAGGCTTGGAAGTTGGTGCTGAAATCACAGTTGAAACATTCGCAGCTGGAGACGTTGTTGACGTAACTGGTACTTCTAAAGGTAAAGGTTTCCAAGGTGTTATCAAACGCCACGGACAATCACGTGGACCAATGGCTCACGGTTCTCGTTACCACCGTCGTCCAGGTTCTATGGGACCTGTCGCACCTAACCGCGTATTCAAAGGTAAAAACCTTGCAGGACGTATGGGTGGCGACCGCGTAACAATTCAAAACCTTGAAGTTGTACAAGTTGTTCCAGAAAAGAACGTTATCCTTATCAAAGGTAACGTACCAGGTGCTAAGAAATCTCTTATCACTATCAAATCAGCAGTTAAAGCTGGTAAATAATAAAGAAAGGGGAAATCAGTCACAATGGCAAACGTAACATTATTTGACCAAACTGGTAAAGAAGCTGGCCAAGTTGTTCTTAACGATGCAGTATTTGGTATCGAACCAAATGAATCAGTTGTGTTTGATGTAATCATCAGCCAACGCGCAAGCCTTCGTCAAGGAACACACGCTGTTAAAAACCGCTCTGCAGTATCAGGTGGTGGACGCAAACCATGGCGTCAAAAAGGAACTGGACGTGCTCGTCAAGGTTCTATCCGCTCACCACAATGGCGTGGTGGTGGTGTTGTCTTCGGACCAACTCCACGTTCATATGGCTACAAACTTCCACAAAAAGTTCGTCGCCTAGCTCTTAAATCAGTTTACTCTGAAAAAGTTGCTGAAAACAAATTCGTAGCTGTAGACGCTCTTTCATTTACAGCTCCAAAAACTGCTGAATTTGCAAAAGTTCTTGCAGCATTGAGCATCGATTCTAAAGTTCTTGTTATCCTTGAAGAAGGAAATGAATTCGCAGCTCTTTCAGCTCGTAACCTTCCAAACGTGAAAGTTGCAACTGCTACAACTGCAAGTGTTCTTGACATCGCAAATAGCGACAAACTTCTTGTCACACAAGCAGCTATCTCTAAAATCGAGGAGGTTCTTGCATAATGAATTTGTATGATGTTATCAAAAAACCTGTCATCACTGAAAGCTCAATGGCTCAACTTGAAGCAGGCAAATATGTATTTGAAGTTGACACTCGTGCACACAAACTTTTGATCAAGCAAGCTGTTGAAGCTGCTTTCGAAGGTGTTAAAGTTGCTAATGTTAACACAATCAACGTAAAACCAAAAGCTAAACGTGTTGGACGTTACACTGGTTTTACTAACAAAACTAAAAAAGCTATCATCACACTTACAGCTGATTCTAAAGCAATCGAGTTGTTTGCTGCTGAAGCTGAATAATCTAAGGAGGAAATATCGTGGGAATTCGTGTTTATAAACCAACAACAAACGGTCGCCGTAATATGACTTCTTTGGATTTCGCTGAAATCACAACAAGCACTCCTGAAAAATCATTGCTTGTTGCATTGAAGAGCAAGGCTGGTCGTAACAACAACGGTCGTATCACAGTTCGTCACCAAGGTGGTGGACACAAACGTTTCTACCGTTTGGTTGACTTCAAACGTAACAAAGACAACGTTGAAGCAGTTGTTAAAACAATCGAGTACGATCCAAACCGTTCTGCAAACATCGCTCTTGTACACTACACTGACGGTGTGAAAGCATACATCATCGCTCCAAAAGGTCTTGAAGTAGGTCAACGTATCGTTTCAGGTCCAGAAGCAGATATCAAAGTCGGAAACGCTCTTCCACTTGCTAACATCCCAGTTGGTACTTTGATCCACAACATCGAGTTGAAACCAGGTCGTGGTGGTGAATTGGTACGTGCTGCTGGTGCATCTGCTCAAGTATTGGGTTCTGAAGGTAAATATGTTCTTGTTCGTCTTCAATCAGGTGAAGTTCGTATGATTCTTGGAACTTGTCGTGCTACAGTTGGTGTTGTCGGAAACGAACAACATGGACTTGTAAACCTTGGTAAAGCAGGACGTAGCCGTTGGAAAGGTATCCGCCCAACAGTTCGTGGTTCTGTAATGAACCCTAACGATCACCCACACGGTGGTGGTGAAGGTAAAGCACCAGTTGGTCGTAAAGCACCATCTACTCCATGGGGCAAACCTGCTCTTGGTCTTAAAACTCGTAACAAGAAAGCGAAATCTGACAAACTTATCGTTCGTCGTCGCAACGAGAAATAGTATTAAACTAGTCGCTTAAGCAACTAGTAAATCCGCCAGCTCGGTAGTGCTCCATGTGAGCGCAAGCCGCTGTGGTACAACATTTAAAGGAGAAAATATAAAAATGGGACGCAGTCTTAAAAAAGGACCTTTCGTCGATGAGCATTTGATGAAAAAAGTTGAAGCTCAAGCTAACGACGAAAAGAAAAAAGTTATTAAAACTTGGTCACGTCGTTCAACGATCTTCCCAAGTTTCATTGGTTACACTATCGCAGTTTATGACGGACGTAAACACGTACCTGTTTACATCCAAGAAGACATGGTAGGTCACAAACTTGGTGAATTTGCACCAACTCGTACTTACAAAGGTCACGCTGCAGACGACAAGAAAACACGTAGAAAATAAGGAGAACATAAATGGCAGAAATTACTTCAGCTAAAGCAATGGCTCGTACAGTACGTGTTTCACCTCGTAAATCACGTCTTGTTCTTGATAACATCCGTGGTAAAAGCGTAGCCGATGCAATCGCAATTTTGACATTCACTCCAAACAAAGCTGCTGAAATCATCTTGAAAGTTTTGAACTCAGCTGTAGCTAACGCTGAAAACAACTTTGGTTTGGATAAAGCTAACTTGGTAGTATCTGAAGCATTCGCAAACGAAGGACCAACTATGAAACGTTTCCGTCCACGTGCGAAAGGTTCAGCTTCACCAATCAACAAACGTACAGCTCACATCACTGTAGCTGTTGCAGAAAAATAAGGAGGTAAAATCGTGGGTCAAAAAGTACATCCAATTGGTATGCGTGTCGGCATCATCCGTGATTGGGATGCCAAATGGTATGCTGAAAAAGAATACGCGGATTACCTTCATGAAGATCTTGCAATCCGTAAATTCGTTCAAAAAGAACTTGCTGACGCAGCAGTTTCAACTATCGAAATCGAACGCGCAGTAAACAAAGTTAACGTTTCACTTCACACTGCTAAACCAGGTATGGTTATCGGTAAAGGTGGTGCTAACGTTGATGCACTCCGTGCAAAACTTAACAAATTGACTGGAAAACAAGTACACATCAACATCATCGAAATCAAACAACCTGATTTGGATGCTCACCTTGTAGGTGAAGGAATTGCTCGTCAATTGGAGCAACGTGTTGCTTTCCGTCGTGCACAAAAACAAGCAATCCAACGTGCAATGCGTGCTGGAGCTAAAGGAATCAAAACTCAAGTATCAGGTCGTTTGAACGGTGCAGACATCGCCCGTGCTGAAGGATACTCTGAAGGAACTGTTCCACTTCACACACTTCGTGCAGATATCGATTACGCTTGGGAAGAAGCAGATACTACATACGGTAAACTTGGTGTTAAAGTATGGATCTACCGTGGTGAAGTTCTTCCAGCTCGCAAAAACACTAAAGGAGGTAAATAACCAATGTTAGTACCTAAACGTGTTAAACACCGTCGTGAATTCCGTGGAAAAATGCGCGGTGAAGCAAAAGGTGGAAAAGAAGTAGCATTCGGTGAATACGGTCTTCAAGCTACAACTAGCCACTGGATCACTAACCGCCAAATCGAAGCTGCTCGTATCGCCATGACTCGTTACATGAAACGTGGTGGTAAAGTTTGGATTAAAATCTTCCCACACAAATCATACACTGCTAAAGCTATCGGTGTGCGTATGGGATCTGGTAAAGGGGCACCTGAAGGTTGGGTAGCACCAGTTAAACGTGGTAAAGTGATGTTCGAAATCGCTGGTGTATCTGAAGAGATTGCACGCGAAGCGCTTCGTCTTGCTAGCCACAAATTGCCAGTTAAATGTAAATTCGTAAAACGTGAAGCAGAATAAGGAGAAGGCATGAAACTTAATGAAGTAAAAGAATTTGTTAAAGAACTTCGTGGTCTTTCTCAAGAAGAACTCGCGAAGCGCGAAAACGAATTGAAAAAAGAATTGTTTGAACTTCGTTTCCAAGCTGCTACTGGTCAATTGGAACAAACAGCTCGCTTGAAAGAAGTTAAAAAACAAATCGCTCGTATCAAAACAGTTCAATCTGAAGCGAAATAATAGACTAGGGAAGGAGAAATTTCAATGGAACGCAATAATCGTAAAGTTCTTGTTGGACGTGTTGTATCTGACAAAATGGACAAGACAATCACAGTTGTAGTTGAAACAAAACGTAACCACCCAGTCTATGGTAAACGTATTAACTACTCTAAAAAATACAAAGCTCATGATGAAAACAATGTTGCCAAAGAAGGCGATATCGTACGTATCATGGAAACTCGTCCGCTTTCAGCTACAAAACGTTTCCGTCTTGTAGAAGTTGTTGAAGAAGCGGTCATCATCTAATCAAACCTGAAAGGAGAAAACTGAAATGATTCAAACAGAAACTCGTTTGAAAGTCGCAGACAACAGCGGTGCTCGCGAAATCTTGACTATCAAAGTTCTTGGTGGTTCAGGACGTAAATTTGCAAACATCGGTGATGTTATCGTGGCATCTGTAAAACAAGCTACTCCTGGTGGTGCGGTTAAAAAAGGTGACGTTGTTAAAGCAGTTATCGTTCGTACTAAATCAGGTGCTCGTCGTGCTGATGGTTCATACATCAAATTTGACGAAAACGCAGCAGTTATCATCCGTGAAGACAAAACTCCTCGCGGAACACGTATCTTTGGCCCAGTTGCACGTGAATTGCGTGAAGGTGGCTTCATGAAGATCGTGTCACTTGCTCCAGAAGTACTTTAATTTTTAGAAACAAACTAGTCCCCTGGATTTACCTCCAGGGTGCCCTTATGGGCGTAAGAAAAATCAAGGAGAAACCTAATGTTTGTAAAAAAAGGCGACAAAGTTCGCGTAATCGCTGGTAAAGATAAGGGAACAGAAGCTGTTGTCCTTACTGCCCTTCCAAAAGTAAACAAAGTTATCGTTGAAGGTGTTAACATCGTTAAGAAACACCAACGTCCAACTAACGAGCTTCCTCAAGGTGGTATCATCGAGAAAGAAGCAGCTATCCACGTATCAAACGTTCAAGTTTTGGACAAAAATGGTGTAGCTGGTCGTGTTGGTTACAAATTTGTAGACGGTAAAAAAGTTCGCTACAACAAAAAATCAGGCGAAGTGCTTGATTAATCACGAAGGAAAGGAGAAGTATAATGGCAAATCGTTTAAAAGAAAAATATCTTAATGAAGTAGTTCCTGCTTTGACAGAACAATTCAACTACTCATCAGTGATGGCTGTGCCTAAAGTAGATAAGATCGTTTTGAACATGGGTGTTGGTGAAGCTGTATCAAACGCTAAAAGCCTTGAAAAAGCTGCTGAAGAATTGGCACTTATCTCAGGTCAAAAACCACTTATCACTAAAGCTAAAAAATCAATCGCCGGCTTCCGTCTTCGTGAAGGTGTTGCGATCGGTGCAAAAGTTACCCTTCGTGGTGAACGTATGTACGAATTCTTGGATAAATTGGTTTCAGTTTCACTTCCACGTGTACGTGACTTCCACGGTGTTCCAACAAAATCATTTGACGGACGCGGAAACTACACACTTGGTGTGAAAGAACAATTGATCTTCCCAGAAATCAACTTCGATGACGTTGACAAAACTCGTGGTCTTGACATCGTTATCGTAACAACTGCTAACACTGACGAAGAGTCACGTGCATTGCTTACAGGCCTTGGAATGCCTTTTGCAAAATAATATAGGAGGTAAATCTAATGGCTAAAAAATCAATGATTGCTAAGAACAAACGTCCAGCGAAGTTCTCTACTCAAGCTTATACTCGTTGTGAAAAATGTGGTCGTCCACATTCAGTTTACCGCAAATTTAAACTTTGCCGTGTTTGCTTCCGTGAATTAGCTTATAAAGGACAAATTCCTGGTGTAACAAAAGCATCTTGGTAATTTAAGATATCAAGGGCGTCAAAACTCCAAGTGAAAATAGGAAACTTGACGAAGAAACTAAAGTTTCTAGGAAAGTTTATCTTTTTCACACAGAGTTTAGCCCGGGTTCAGTTGGGCTTGCCAATTTGAACACGAGCTACAGCTTTGGCAAAAAAGACCAATTTTCTTTGGAGCATTGCTCCTGCATCAAATTGCCTATTTTTGCTCTTGCTGTTACGCTCTTTGTATCATGTGTTAACTAGCAAGTGCAACTTGCAAACTACTAGTAAGAGGAGAAAAACAAAATGGTTATGACTGACCCAATCGCAGACTTCCTAACTCGTATTCGTAACGCTAACCAAGCGAAACACGAAGTACTTGAAGTACCTGCATCAAACATCAAAAAAGGGATTGCTGAAATCCTTAAACGCGAAGGTTTTGTAAAAAACGTTGAAATCATCGAAGATGACAAACAAGGCATCATCCGTGTATTCCTTAAATACGGACCAAACGGTGAAAAAGTTATCACTAACTTGAAACGTGTTTCTAAACCAGGACTTCGTGTCTACAAAAAACGTGAAGACCTTCCAAAAGTTCTTAACGGACTTGGAATTGCTATCCTTTCAACTTCTGAAGGTTTGCTTACTGATAAAGAAGCACGCCAAAAGAATGTTGGTGGGGAAGTTATCGCTTACGTTTGGTAATATTTAGCTCCCAATTTCTTTGTGACTCTTCGTTATCGTCTCTTGCCTAACCCAAAGTTATGCCTGCGAGACGATGCCTAGATTCACTTTGAAATTGAAACCTAAATGTTCCTTTAAATCGAGGAATCGATTTAACCCCGTGAAAACTGGCCGTTCTGGCCTGACAATTTAACAGGAGAATTAAAAACATGTCACGTATTGGTAATAAAGTTATCGTGTTGCCTGCTGGTGTTGAACTCACTAACAATGACAACCTTGTAACTGTAAAAGGACCTAAAGGAGAACTTACTCGTGAGTTCTCAAAAGATATTGAAATCCGTGTGGAAGGTACTGAAGTAACTCTTCACCGTCCAAACGATTCAAAAGAAATGAAAACTATCCACGGAACTACTCGTGCCCTTTTGAACAACATGGTTGTTGGTGTATCAGAAGGATTCAAGAAAGAACTTGAAATGCGCGGGGTTGGTTACCGTGCACAACTTCAAGGATCTAAACTTGTTTTGGCTGTTGGTAAATCTCATCCAGACGAAGTTGAAGCTCCAGAAGGAATTACTTTTGAACTTCCAAACCCAACAACAATCGTTGTTAGCGGAATTTCAAAAGAAGTAGTTGGTCAAACAGCTGCTTACGTACGTAGCCTTCGTTCACCAGAACCATATAAAGGTAAAGGTATCCGTTACGTTGGTGAATTTGTTCGCCGTAAAGAAGGTAAAACAGGTAAATAATGTTGAGTGGTTGATTTTCAACCACCAACCTATTTTCCAACTTTGTGCATAGCACACGATTTAAAACTAAAGAGGTGAAAACTGTGATTTCAAAACCAGATAAAAACAAACTCCGCCAAAAACGCCACCGTCGCGTTCGCGGAAAACTCTCTGGAACTGCTGATCGCCCACGTTTGAACGTATTCCGTTCTAATACAGGCATCTACGCTCAAGTGATTGATGACGTAGCGGGTGTAACGCTCGCAAGTGCTTCAACTCTTGATAAAGAAGTTTCAAAAGGAACTAAAACTGAACAAGCCGTTGCTGTCGGTAAACTCGTTGCAGAACGTGCAAACGCTAAAGGTATTTCAGAAGTGGTGTTCGACCGCGGTGGATATCTATATCACGGACGTGTGAAAGCTTTGGCTGATGCAGCTCGTGAAAACGGATTGAAATTCTAATAGGAGGACACTAGAAAATGGCATTTAAAGACAATGCAGTTGAATTAGAAGAACGCGTAGTTGCTGTCAACCGTGTTACAAAAGTTGTTAAAGGTGGACGTCGTCTTCGTTTCGCAGCTCTTGTTGTTGTTGGTGACCACAACGGTCGCGTAGGATTTGGTACTGGTAAAGCTCAAGAAGTTCCAGAAGCAATCCGTAAAGCAGTAGATGATGCTAAGAAAAACTTGATCGAAGTTCCTATGGTTGGAACAACAATCCCACACGAAGTTCTTTCAGAATTCGGTGGAGCTAAAGTATTGTTGAAACCTGCTGTAGAAGGTTCTGGAGTTGCCGCTGGTGGTGCAGTTCGTGCCGTTGTGGAATTGGCAGGTGTGGCAGATATTACATCTAAATCACTTGGTTCTAACACTCCAATCAACATTGTTCGTGCAACTGTTGAAGGTTTGAAACAATTGAAACGCGCTGAAGAAGTTGCTGCCCTTCGTGGTATTTCAGTTTCTGATTTGGCATAAGAAAGGGGATAAAATGGCTCAAATTAAAATTACTTTGACTAAGTCTCCAATCGGACGCATTCCATCACAACGTAAAACTGTTGTAGCACTTGGACTTGGCAAATTGAACAGCTCTGTTATTAAAGAAGACAACGCTGCTATCCGTGGTATGATCACTGCAGTATCTCACTTGGTAACAGTTGAAGAAGTAAACTAATGAATTTTTAGGGGATGTGCAGTATACCATCCCCTAAAACTAGATATAGTCATCTATGATGACGTCGTATAGGCGAGTTGATGGGGGAGACAACCTTTTCTCCCTTATCGGCGCTAGCATTTTACAAAAGAGGAGAAAATAAAAATGAAACTTCATGAATTGAAACCTGCAGAAGGTTCTCGTAAAGTACGTAATCGCGTTGGTCGTGGTACTTCATCAGGTAACGGTAAAACATCTGGTCGTGGTCAAAAAGGTCAAAAAGCTCGTAGCGGTGGCGGAGTTCGCCTTGGTTTTGAAGGTGGACAAACTCCATTGTTCCGTCGTCTTCCAAAACGTGGATTCACTAACATCAACGCTAAAGAATACGCAATTGTGAACCTTGACCAATTGAACGTCTTTGAAGATGGTGCTGAAGTTACTCCAGTTGTTCTTATCGAAGCAGGAATTGTTAAAGCTGAAAAATCAGGTATTAAAATTCTTGGTAACGGTGAGTTGACTAAGAAATTGACTGTGAAAGCAGCTAAATTCTCTAAATCAGCTGAAGAAGCTATCACTGCTAAAGGTGGTTCAGTAGAAGTCATCTAAGAGAGGTGACCTATGTTTTTTAAATTATTAAGAGAAGCTCTTAAAGTCAAGCAGGTTCGATCAAAAATTTTGTTTACAATTTTTATCGTTTTGGTCTTTCGTATCGGAACTAGTATTACAGTTCCTGGTGTGAATGCCAATAGCTTGAATGCTTTAAGTGGATTATCCTTCTTAAACATGTTGAGCTTGGTGTCGGGGAATGCCCTAAAAAACTTTTCGATTTTTGCCCTAGGAGTTAGTCCCTATATCACTGCTTCTATCGTTGTCCAACTCTTGCAAATGGATATTTTACCCAAGTTTGTAGAGTGGGGAAAACAAGGGGAAGTAGGTCGAAGAAAATTGAACCAAGCTACTCGTTATATTGCTCTAGTTCTCGCTTTTGTGCAATCTATCGGGATTACAGCTGGTTTTAATACCTTGGCTGGAGCTCAATTGATTAAAACTGCTTTAACTCCACAAGTTTTTCTGACGATTGGTATCATCTTAACAGCTGGTAGTATGATTGTCACTTGGTTGGGTGAGCAAATTACAGATAAGGGATACGGAAATGGTGTTTCTATGATTATCTTTGCCGGGATTGTTGCCTCAATTCCAGAGATGATTCAGGGCATCTATGTGGACTACTTTGTGAACGTCCCAAGTAGCCGTATCACTTCATCTATCATTTTCGTAATCATTTTGATTATTACTGTATTGTTGATCATTTATTTTACAACTTATGTTCAACAAGCAGAATACAAAATTCCAATCCAATATACTAAGGTTGCACAAGGTGCTCCATCTAGCTCTTACCTTCCTTTGAAGGTAAACCCTGCTGGAGTTATCCCTGTTATCTTTGCAAGTTCGATTACTGCAGCGCCTGCGGCTATTCTTCAGTTTTTAAGCGCTACAGGTCATGATTGGGCTTGGGTAAGAACAGCACAAGAAATGCTGGCAACAACTTCACCAACTGGTATTGCTATGTATGCTTTATTGATTATTCTCTTTACATTCTTCTATACGTTTGTACAGATTAATCCTGAAAAAGCGGCAGAGAATCTACAAAAGAGCGGTGCCTATATCCACGGAGTTCGTCCTGGTAAAGGTACAGAAGAATATATGTCTAAACTTCTTCGTCGTCTTGCAACGGTTGGTTCTCTCTTCCTTGGTGTGATTTCTATTTTACCGATTGTAGCAAAAGATGTTTTCGGACTTTCAGAAGCAGTTGCTTTTGGAGGAACTAGTCTTTTGATCATTATCTCTACAGGTATTGAAGGAATCAAACAATTGGAAGGTTACCTATTGAAACGTAAGTATGTTGGTTTCATGGATAGAACAGAATAAAAGTATTTACTGATACTCTTCGAAAATCAAATTCAAACCACGTCAGCTTTATCTGCAACCTCAAAGCAGTGTTTTGAGCAACCTGCGGCTAGCTTCCTAGTTTGTTCTTTGATTTTCATTGAGTATGAATCAGTAAATACTGAGGGAGTGGAGGTTTAAACTCTGACATTTGTGAGAGTTTGGTCTCCCCTCTTCTATTTTGTTTTTAAATAGGGGTGAAAAGGCTTTTTGCTTCTATTTAAAAATAAAATAAGGAGATCAAATCATGAATCTTTTGATTATGGGCTTACCTGGTGCAGGTAAGGGAACTCAAGCAGCAAAAATCGTAGAACAATTCCATGTTGCACATATCTCAACAGGTGATATGTTCCGCGCTGCTATGGCAAATCAAACTGAAATGGGTGTTCTTGCTAAGTCATACATTGACAAGGGTGAATTGGTTCCTGACGAAGTTACAAATGGAATCGTAAAAGAACGTCTTTCACAAGATGATATTAAAGAAACAGGATTCTTGTTGGATGGTTACCCACGTACAATCGAACAAGCTTATGCCTTGGACAAAACATTGGCTGAGCTTGGTATTGAACTAGAAGGTGTCATCAACATTGAAGTGAATCCAGATAGCCTCTTGGAACGTTTGAGTGGTCGTATCATCCACCGCGTAACTGGAGAAACTTTCCACAAGGTCTTTAACCCACCAGTTGACTATAAAGAAGAAGATTACTACCAACGTGAAGATGATAAGCCTGAGACAGTAAAACGTCGTTTGGATGTGAATATTGCTCAAGGAGAACCAATCATTGCTCACTACCGTGCCAAAGGTTTGGTTCATGACATCGAAGGTAATCAAGATATCAATGATGTCTTCTCAGATATCGAAAAAGTATTGACAAATTTGAAATAAAGCGTTTTTCACACTTGCAAAAATCCGCTACAAATGTTATACTGAGATAGTCTGACTTATAATTGTTGTCTCTGTGTCTAGAGGCATCGAATCGAAATTTATGGAGGTGCTTTTGCGTGGCAAAAGACGATGTGATTGAAGTTGAAGGCAAAGTAGTTGATACAATGCCGAATGCAATGTTTACGGTTGAACTTGAAAATGGACATCAGATTTTAGCAACAGTTTCTGGTAAAATTCGTAAAAACTATATTCGTATTTTAGCGGGAGATCGTGTTACTGTCGAAATGAGTCCATATGACTTGACACGTGGACGTATCACTTACCGCTTTAAATAATCGAAAAACTTGGAGGGATAAGAAATGAAAGTAAGACCATCGGTCAAACCAATTTGCGAATACTGTAAAGTTATTCGTCGTAATGGTCGTGTTATGGTAATTTGCCCAGCAAATCCAAAACACAAACAACGTCAAGGATAAGATAGAAAGGAGAAAACATGGCTCGTATTGCTGGAGTTGACATTCCAAATGACAAACGCGTAGTAATCTCATTGACTTATGTTTATGGTATCGGACTTGCAACATCTAAGAAAATTTTGGCTGCTGCTGGAATCTCAGAAGATGTTCGTGTACGTGATCTTACATCAGATCAAGAAGATGCTATCCGTCGTGAAGTGGATGCAATCAAAGTTGAAGGTGACCTTCGTCGTGAAGTAAACTTGAACATCAAACGTTTGATGGAAATCGGTTCATACCGTGGTATCCGTCACCGTCGTGGACTTCCTGTCCGTGGACAAAACACTAAAAACAACGCTCGCACTCGTAAAGGTAAAGCTGTTGCGATTGCTGGTAAGAAAAAATAATATAGGAGGTAAAAGTCTTGGCTAAACCAACACGTAAACGTCGTGTGAAAAAGAATATCGAATCTGGTATTGCTCATATTCACGCTACATTTAATAACACTATTGTTATGATTACTGATGTGCATGGTAATGCAATTGCTTGGTCATCAGCTGGTGCTCTTGGTTTCAAAGGTTCTCGTAAATCTACACCATTCGCTGCTCAAATGGCTTCTGAAGCTGCTGCTAAATCTGCACAAGAACACGGTCTTAAATCAGTTGAAGTTACTGTAAAAGGTCCAGGTTCTGGTCGTGAGTCAGCTATTCGTGCGCTTGCTGCCGCTGGTCTTGAAGTAACAGCAATTCGTGATGTGACTCCAGTGCCACACAATGGTGCTCGTCCTCCAAAACGTCGCCGTGTATAATCATCGCATTACACTGCTTTTCGTTTAAGAGGGAGTAACTAAATGATCGAGTTTGAAAAACCAAATATAACAAAAATTGATGAAAATAAAGATTATGGCAAGTTTGTAATCGAACCACTTGAACGTGGCTACGGTACAACTCTTGGTAACTCTCTTCGTCGTGTACTTCTAGCTTCTCTACCAGGAGCAGCTGTGACATCTATCAATATTGATGGTGTGTTACATGAGTTTGACACAGTTCCAGGTGTTCGTGAAGACGTGATGCAAATCATTCTGAACATTAAAGGAATTGCAGTGAAATCGTACGTTGAAGACGAAAAAATCATCGAACTGGATGTTGAAGGTCCTGCTGAAGTAACAGCTGGTGACATTTTGACAGATAGCGATATTGAAATTGTAAATCCAGATCATTATCTCTTTACAATCGGTGAAGGTTCTTCTCTAAAAGCGACTATGACTGTTAACAGTGGTCGTGGATATGTACCTGCAGATGAAAATAAAAAGGATAATGCACCAGTTGGAACACTTGCTGTAGATTCTATTTATACACCAGTTACAAAAGTCAACTATCAAGTTGAACCTGCTCGTGTAGGTAGCAATGATGGTTTTGACAAATTAACCCTTGAAATCTTGACAAATGGAACAATTATTCCAGAAGATGCTTTAGGGCTTTCAGCACGTATTTTGACAGAACATCTTGATTTGTTTACAAATCTTACTGAGATTGCTAAGTCAACTGAAGTGATGAAAGAAGCTGATACTGAATCTGACGACCGTATTTTGGATCGTACGATTGAAGAACTGGACTTGTCTGTGCGTTCATACAACTGTTTGAAACGTGCCGGTATCAATACTGTGCATGACTTGACAGAAAAATCTGAAGCAGAGATGATGAAAGTACGAAATCTTGGACGCAAGAGTTTGGAAGAAGTGAAATTCAAACTTATTGATTTGGGTCTTGGATTAAAAGATAAATAAAGGAGGAATAAATGGCTTACCGTAAACTAGGACGCACTAGCTCACAACGTAAAGCAATGCTTCGCGATTTGACAACTGACCTTTTGATTAACGAATCAATCGTGACAACTGAAGCTCGTGCTAAAGAAATCCGTAAAACTGTTGAAAAAATGATTACTCTAGGTAAACGTGGTGATTTGCATGCACGTCGTCAAGCAGCTGCTTTCGTACGTAATGAAATCGCATCTGAAAACTATGATGAAGCAACTGACAAGTACACTTCTACTACAGCACTTCAAAAATTGTTCTCAGAAATCGCACCTCGTTATGCTGAACGTAACGGTGGATACACTCGTATCCTTAAAACTGAACCACGTCGTGGTGATGCAGCGCCAATGGCGATCATCGAATTAGTATAAAATCATCAATTTTGTTGAGTGTTATGATGATGGAGTCTTGTGCTCTTAGTCTAGCTCTGGTCTACCGCTAGGATTTCGATCCTAGCGGGAACACTCATCATAAGTTGGGATAGTAGACGCTTGTTTACGAAATTGTTTTTTGCTTAAGAACAACTTCGTAAGCAGGCGTTTTTGAGTATTTTCGTTAGAATTATGCTATACTATTTAAGACGAAATCTGTTTAATGTTCAGGTTTCCTATTTTAAGAAGAATTGGAGTTTGCTTATGAAAGCGATTATAACTGTTGTTGGTAAAGATAAATCTGGTATTGTTGCAGGTGTTTCTGGTAAAATTGCAGAATTGGGTTTGAACATTGATGATATCTCTCAAACTGTCTTGGATGAATATTTCACGATGATGGCTGTCGTCTCTAGCGATGAAAAGCAAGATTTTACGTATCTTCGTAATGAATTTGAAACTTTTGGTCAAACTTTGAATGTGAAAATTAATATTCAGAGTGCAGCGATTTTCGAAGCTATGTATAATATCTAGGAGGTGCACATGGATATTAGACAAGTTACTGAAACCATCGCCATGATTGAGGAGCAAAACTTCGATATTAGAACCATTACCATGGGGATTTCCCTTTTGGACTGTATTGATCCGGATATCAATCGTGCTGCGGAGAAAATTTATCAAAAGATTACGAGCAAGGCAGCTAATTTAGTGACTGTTGGTGACGAAATTGCAGCTGAGTTGGGAATTCCTATCGTTAATAAGCGTGTATCGGTGACTCCTATTTCTCTGATTGGAGCAGCGACAGATGCGACAGACTATGTGGTTCTGGCAAAAGCGCTTGATAAGGCTGCGAAAGAAATTGGTGTGGACTTTATTGGTGGTTTCTCTGCCTTGGTACAAAAAGGGTATCAAAAGGGAGATGAGATTCTCATCAATTCTATTCCTCGTGCTTTGGCTGAAACGGATAAGGTTTGCTCGTCAGTTAATATTGGCTCAACCAAGTCTGGTATTAATATGACGGCTGTGGCAGATATGGGACGAGTTATTAAGGAAACGGCTAATCTATCAGATATGGGAGCGGCCAAGTTGGTTGTATTCGCTAATGCTGTTGAGGACAATCCATTTATGGCGGGTGCCTTTCATGGTGTTGGGGAGGCAGATGTTATCATCAATGTCGGAGTTTCTGGTCCTGGTGTTGTGAAACGTGCCTTGGAAAAAGTTCGTGGACAGAGCTTTGATGTAGTAGCCGAAACAGTTAAGAAAACTGCCTTTAAAATCACTCGTATCGGTCAATTGGTTGGTCAGATGGCTAGTGAAAGACTGGGTGTGGAGTTTGGTATTGTGGACTTGAGTTTGGCGCCAACTCCTGCGGTTGGAGATTCTGTAGCACGTGTCCTAGAAGAAATGGGACTAGAGACAGTTGGTACGCATGGAACGACGGCTGCCTTGGCTCTCTTGAACGACCAAGTTAAGAAGGGCGGAGTTATGGCCTGCAACCAAGTTGGTGGTTTGTCTGGTGCCTTTATCCCTGTTTCAGAGGATGAAGGAATGATTGCTGCAGTGCAAAATGGCTCTCTTAATTTGGAAAAACTAGAAGCTATGACGGCTATCTGTTCTGTTGGTTTGGATATGATTGCCATTCCAGAGGATACACCAGCTGAAACCATTGCGGCCATGATTGCAGATGAGGCTGCAATTGGTGTCATTAATATGAAAACAACAGCTGTCCGTATCATTCCCAAAGGAAAAGAAGGTGACATGATTGAGTTTGGTGGTCTTCTTGGTACAGCTCCAGTTATGAAGGTCAATGGGGCTTCGTCTGTTGATTTCATCTCTCGTGGAGGACAAATCCCAGCACCAATTCATAGTTTTAAAAATTAAGAAAATAGGAGAAATTTTAAGTTCTATTTAAGGTTGGATGTGTATACTATAATCATTAAATAAAGACCTCCTAATATTATTTGAAGCAGATAACACTGATTTAGTTTGAATTTGATTTTCATCTAATATCTTTATTTAATAGAACTCCTAAACTTTTTCATAATAATCTCCTGCAAAAGTCGCCTGTATGGGTGGCTTTTGTTTTATCATCCATGATATAATAGAAGCAAACGGAGGACGGAAAATGGTAAAAGTACGATTGTATTTGGTACGTCATGGCAAGACCATGTTTAACACGATTGGTCGCGCGCAAGGTTGGAGCGATACTCCTTTAACAACTGAAGGTGAACGAGGGATTCAAGAATTAGGAATCGGTTTGCGAGAATCTGGTCTACAGTTTGATCGCGCTTATTCGAGTGATTCTGGTCGTACCATTCAGACAATGGGAATCATCCTTGATGAACTTGGCTTGCAGGGAAAAATCCCTTATCGCATGGACAAGCGTATCAGAGAATGGTGTTTTGGTAGCTTTGACGGAGCTTATGATGGTGATCTTTTCATGGGCATTATTCCTCGTATCTTTAATGTGGACCACGTTCATCAATTGTCTTATGCTGAACTGGCTGAGGGTTTGGTAGAGGTCGATACAGCTGGTTGGGCTGAAGGCTGGGAAAAACTCAGTGGTCGAATCAAGGAAGGCTTTGAAGCGATTGCCAAAGAAATGGAAGAGCAGGGTGGGGGCAATGCCCTAGTCGTGAGCCACGGAATGACCATTGGAACCATTGTGTATCTGATTAATGGCATGCATCCGCATGGTCTCGATAATGGTAGCGTGACGATACTTGAATATGAGGATGGCCAGTTTAGCGTTGAGGTTGTCGGCGACCGTAGTTACCGTGAACTAGGACGTGAGAAGATGGGAAAAGACTCTATTTAATCAGTCTAGACTTGCTTGCCATGAGCTAGGGATTTGATAAGAATATCAAGATAAGAAAAAACAGCCGAGGGTAATCCTTTCGGCTGTTTTTGATGGGGGAAAACTAAAGTGTAATGCTATTGCTTTTAGAGATTTTCATAAACAAGAGCAAGGAACCTACTGTTAGAACAGTCAGGATAGTTGACAAGGCTGCCGCTACACCGTAATTCCCTCTGAGAACCTCTGTATAAATGGCTACAGTCATTGTTCTTGTTTTGACATTGTAGAGGAGGATAGAAGTAGAGAGTTCTGAAATCATTGTTACCCAAGATAGGATGGCTCCAGAAATAATACCAGATAGCATCATTGGAGTTGTAATCTTGGCAAAGGTATTGAGACGGCTACTTCCTAAGCTTTCAGCAGCTTCTTCAATACTTGGTGCTATTTGTTGCAAGCTAGCAACAGATGAGCGAATAGTATAAGGCAATCTTCTGACAGATAGGGACATAATCAAAATGAAAGCTGTCCCTGTAATCATAAGAAATCCACTTCCAAATAGACCAGTATTGAAGGAAGAAATGAAGGCAATCCCTAGAACGGTTCCTGGTACAATATAAGGTACCATACTGAGGCTGTCAATTAAGTTTGTAAACAAATTCCGTTTTCTAACGGCTAGGTAGGAGATAAATGTTGAGAATAGGACAACCAGAACTAAGGCAATCAAAGGGATACGAATAGTATTGAAGATAGCAGATCCCATACGATTGAAAGCTACCTTGTAACTGTTTAGAGAGTAGCCTTTGACAAATACCATACCTGATGTTTTTAGGAAAGAAGTATAAATCAAGTAGACTTGAGGTAGAACAGAGAACAAGATAATCCCGTAGACTGTTGCATAAATGGCAGCCATTTTTCCTTTTGTAGTTTTTTTAGGCTCAATTGGATGGAGCGAATTCATGCTGAAACTGTAGCGATTCGAAATGTATTTTTGGATAAGGAAGATTGCCAAGGCAATGATAATCGCCATAATTGCTAAAGCAGATGCAAAAGCAGAATTTCCTCCAACCTCGCTAATGAATTGGGTATAAATCAAGACCGGGAAAGTCCGATATCCTTCACCAATTAACATAGGTGTTCCAAAGTCTGAGAATGCTCTCATAAATACAAGCAGGGCAGCAGCTAGTAAGGTTGGAACTAGAAGAGGTAAAACAACCGTTACGATACGCTTAAATCCGAAGGACCCCATGCTTTCAGCGGCTTCAAGTAGAGAATTGTCAATACTTTTCATTGTCCCAGCAACGTATAGAAATACCAGTGGGAATAGTTGCAGTGTAAAGACAAGTACAATTCCTTTGAATCCATAAATATCAATAGCTGGAAGATGAAAGGTATTTGTCAGGAATTTAGTGATGACCCCATTTCGTCCCAGCAAGAGAATCCAGGAGTAGGCTCCCACGAAAGGAGCTGACATGGAAGCAATGATAATCAATATTTGTAGAAATTTCTTTCCCTTGAAGTCATACATAGAGAAGAGATAAGCTAATAGGGTTCCTACAACTAAGGAAGTGACAGTAGCGGTAATGGAAACCTTGAAACTGTTGACGAGTGTCTCAGAATAGTAGGCTTTACTAAAGAAAGTGACAAAATTAGCTAGTGAGAATTGTCCTTCATGTATGAGTGCTTGCTTGAGCACGGTAACGATAGGATAAACGAGAAAGACAAGATAGGTAAGAAAGATGAAGAAAGAGGAGGCTGTCCAAATATTTAGTTTTTTACGTTCCATGGTTGACTCCTTTTATCAGGTTTTGGGAACCATCTGCAGAAAAGACGTTTAATTTTTGAGTATTGATTCGTAGACGAATACGATCGCCTTTTTGTAGATCTTCTTCAAAAGTAGATTCTTCGCTAACTTGAATTTTTGAGGCAAATCCTGTTTCGATGAAGTATTCAGTATTCAGTCCAAGATAGACGCTATCGCTAATAATTCCTTCAATATCTCCAGATTCATCTTTAATGAATTCTTCAGGACGAATACTTACATGAATAGCTTGTGCTTCAGCCTGATCAAGGGCTGGCATTCGAAGGGCATAGCCATCTGAAAAGACGATATAAGCGCCGTCGCTCCGTTTTTCAAGAGTGGCAGGGATAATATTTGTGCGTCCGATAAAGGTTGCTACAAACTCATTAGCTGGTTTATGATAGAGTTCTTTTGGTCGGCCGATTTGTTGGATTACTCCGTCTTTCATAACAGCAATTTGGTCTGAAATAGCCATTGCTTCTTCTTGGTCGTGGGTTACATAAACGGTTGTAATTCCCACTTCGTGTTGGATTTCTCGAATGGCTTGACGCATATCCAAGCGAAGTTTGGCATCTAGGTTACTAAGTGGCTCGTCCATGAGGAGAACACTTGGATTAACAGCTAAGGCGCGTGCCAAGGCGACACGTTGTTGTTGTCCACCACTGAGTTTATCGGGCTTCCGATCCGCATATTGAGCAATTTGCATAAGTTCAAGATACTTGTTGGTCTGTTGGATCAATTCTTCTTTTGGAACTTTCTTTTGCTTGAGACCAAAAGCAACATTGTCTCGAACAGTCAAATGTGGGAAAATAGCGTAGTTTTGAAAAACCATCCCGATATTTCGTTTGCTGGGTTCCATATTATTGATTTTTGTATCATCGAAGTAAAATTCTCCGCCTTCGATACTGTTGAAACCTGCAATCATACGAAGAAGGGTCGTTTTCCCACACCCTGAAGGCCCAAGAAGGGTAAAGAGACTTCCTTTTGGAATTGTAATGTTCAAATTCTCAATAACAGGGGCATCGTGGTAGATTTTTTTGGCGTTAATAATTTTGATCTCACTCATAGTGAACCTCTTTTACTGTTTAGATTGGATATCTGTAAAGACTTCATTGTATTTCTTAACAATATCTGATTTATTTTTGATGACATAATCATAATCTTCAGTGAGTGTTTTGATTTTGTCAATTGGTTTCATGTTTTCGCTTGTTTTAGCATTTTTACGAACAGGACGGTTAGTAGTGGTTGTACCAAGTGTATCTTGTACTTCTTGAGAGATAATAAAATCGATAAATTTCTTGGCATTTTCCATATTTTTCGCTTTTTTAACGATAGCAGCACTAGCAGGTAGGAAGACGGTTCCTTCTTTTGGATAGACTACCTTGATATTAGCTCCGTCATTTAAGAGTTTAACTGCTGGATCTTCATAAGAGAGACCAACAGCCATTTCTCCGTCAGCGACTGCTTTATAGACACCAGATGAGCTTGAACCGATTTTACCATCAATAAGTGTGAAGAGATCTTTTACATAAGACCAAGCTTTATCGTCTTTGTAACCACCTTGAGCTTGTAGCATATTTGTTAATTGAGCAAAGGCGCTAGAAGAGTTTGCTGGGTCAGCAGTTGCGATTTTTCCTTTTAGTTCAGGTTTGAGAAGGTCGCTATATCCTTCGATGTTCATGCCTTTCGTTAAATCAGGATTGACGATTAAAACACTACCATCTAGTGTATAAGGTGTAGAGTAGCCAGTTGTGTTTTGATATTCTTTGATAACATTATCATTTTCTTTTGAAGTATAGTTTTCAAAGAGTTCTCCGTGGGTAGCATATTGTGTATAAGAACCACCAAAGATGACATCGGCTACAGGAGCTTCTTTTTCTGACTCTAGTTTTTTGAAAAGTTCTCCAGTACCAGCTTGAATCAGTTCTACTTTGATACCATATTTTTCTTCAAAGGCAGGAATAGTTGCTCCGATTAAGCCCTCTGAGTTTGGTGAATAAACGACTAGCGAACCGCCGTCTCCTTTATCAGATGAATCGCCATCGGCAGATTCATTAGAAGAACAAGCAGCAAGACCAAAAAGAGCTAGTCCGCAAGCAGCATAATACATCCATTTCTTTTTCATGATGGATACCTCCGTTGTGTTATTTAAGTTTATTTTAAAACAATGTAAGCGTTTTTAAAACCGATAATTCTATTCTATTAGAGTAAAATTCTCTACAAAACGGAAGTAATTTTTTTGATTTTATAGCAGGGTTTGACAGTTAATCATTGGAAAGTCAAATTTTATTTTTTAGATTGGATATCTGTAAAAATATCATTGTACTTTTTAAGAATAGTAGATTTATTTTTAATGACATAATCGGAATCTTCAGTGGCAATATTGATTTCTGTCATAGCTTTCATATTTTTATTGGTTTTAGCATTTTTACGAATGGGTCTGATTGTAGTTTCAGTTCCTAGCTTATCTTGGATTTCTTGAGAAAGGAGGAAATCGATAAATTTCTTAGCATTGTCCATGTGTTTGGCGTTTTTGACGATAGCTGCGTTACCAGGTAAAAAGACGGTTCCTTCTTTTGGATAAATGACTTTTACATCAACTCCGTCGTTTAAGAGTTTTAAGGCAGGGTCTTCATAGGTGAGTCCTACAGCCATTTCTCCATCGGCGACAGCTTTGTAAACATTTGAAGAGCTAGATGCAATTTTTCCATCTATTAGGGTAAATAGATTTTTCACATAAGTCCAAGCTTGTTCATTTTCGTATCCACCTTGGTCTATAAGCATGTTTGTTAATTGAGCAAAGGCGCTAGATGTGTTACTTGGATCAGCAGTAGCAATTTTTCCTTTTAATTTAGGATTGAGTAGATCATTGTAACCTTCAATTTTTATATCTTTTGTAAGGGCTGAATTGGCAATGATAACACTGACATCCAGTGTATAAGGTGTGTAGAATCCTGTTTTATTTTGATATTCAGGGATTATCTGGTCGTTTTCTTGAGAAATATAAGGTTCAAAAAGATTTTCGTTAGAAGAGAAGAGGGCGTAGGAGCCTCCGAAAATGACATCAGCTACAGGGGATTCTTTTTCGGCCTCAGCTTTTTTGAACAATTCACCAGTGCTGGCTTGTACTAAATCAACCTTAATACCATATTTTTCTTCGAAGGCTGGGATTGTTTCTTCGATAAGATCTTCAGGGTTAGGCGAGTAGACAACCAAAGTGCTATCTGAATCTTTTTCAGTGCTAGTTTCCGCTTCTATAGTTGAAGAACATCCTGATAAAGAAAGGAATATCCAGCTACAAGAGAGAAAGAATAGTATTTTTTTCATAAGTATCTCCTTTTTTACGAACATTTTCTCTACCTAGATTGTTAATGTCTTTAAATTGTAGAGTTCTACAGGATATAATAAAAACCTTAAAGAAATCTAAAACGAAAAATAGGAAATGAGTTCCTAGAGCAAGGATGGGTGAATTGTAACTGGGATTTCGATGGGAAGTATAAAATAAAAAGATTGCTACAATAGAGTTGAGCAATCCTTTTACATCAATGGTTTTTATCCATGAGTTTTAATTCTTTTGGAGAAATATGGAGATACTTTTTAAAAACTTTGGCAAAATATTTATAGTCTGAAAATCCAACTTGTTCAGAGATATCGCTTAAGGGAGAATTAGGGGATTCAGCCATTTTATCTATAGCTTGCTTGAGGCGGTAGCGTAAGATATATTCATTTAACGTCATTGGGAAGTCTTCTTTGATGACCTTATATAGATAACTTTCGCTATATCCTAGATTCTCTGCAATGGTAGAAATGGTAAAGTGCATGCAGTAGTGTTGATGCACAAATTCCAGAATTTGCTGAATGATTTGGTTTTGTGTATCGACTTGTTGGATAGAGGTGAGTAAAGTTTGATATTCTTCTAAAAAAGGAGTTTCTTGATAAGTGCTAACTCGTAATCGCAAAACAATTTTTTGAAGACATTCTGTCAACTCCTTGGTATCAATTGGTTTGGATAGGAAATCAACTGCTCCATATTGCATGGCTTTTTTGGCATTTTGAAAATCGTTATAACCTGATAAGATAACTTTTTCATAGGAGAGAGTACGAGTGGCTTCAAACATCATAAAAGCATCCATAATTGGCATGGTGATGTCTGTTAAGACAATATGAGGTTCTTTTTCTTGGATGAGTTTCATTCCCTCTTGACCGTGACTAGCAGTTCCTACAACTTGGATACCTAGGGCAGAGTAGTCTACGGCAATCTCTAGCCATTTTCGAATGAGGTGTTCGTCTTCTACGATAATGAGCTTAAACATGAGTTAGTCCTTTCGTTATAAATTTGACCCAAGTTTCTCCTTGGCGATTGACTCCTAAATCTAGCTGGACATCAGAAAAGAAATTGCTCAATCGTTTATAGCTGTTAACGATGCCATGCTGGGTATGAGGGCTTTCTAAAGAGTCTAAAATAGCGAGTCGCTCTTGTTTTGTGAGTCCTCCAGCATTATCCTTGACTAAAAAAGTTAGAGAATCTGCTTCCAAGGTAATTTGGATATCTATATGAAGATCAATACGGTATTGCATCCCATATTTTATAGCATTTTCTACGAGAGGAAGCAAGAAAAGTTTAGGAATAGGCTGATTATCGACAGTTTCTGGACAGACAATATCATAAGAAAAGTGCTCAAAACGAATCTTATGAATAATCAGGTAATCCTCTATAATCTTTAAATCCTGACAAATGGTTGTTTCTTTTTCTAAATCGGTGATACTGTAGCGAAGAATGCGCGTGAGGTTTTGAATCAGATCTTGTGTGAGATCTGCATCCATTAAAGAAGTGATTTTAATCGTCTCAAGTGTATTGTAGAGAAAATGAGGATTGAACTGAGCTTCCAGCATTTTTCTTTCAAAAATCCACTTTTCTTTTTCTATGGTCAACATTTTTTGATGAAGTTGATCTAATTCGTACAACATATTGTTGATTTTTTCTGCCATAAACTCAAACTCATCACCTGTTTGTAGAGAAAGTCTTTTTTCTGCTTGTTTAGGAATTTCTTGAAGTTGGTAAACTAAGCTTTCAATAGGAACAGCGTTGTGTGTGGCAATCTTATGAGCAATTCGCCTTGCTTGCCAGAAGTAGAGGAAGAATATACATAAGGTGAGAATGGAGGCTAGACCAAGTAAGCTAGGAATGGGAAAAAAGGATTGAAAAGTATAGATTGAAAAAATAGCACCGACTTTTTCTTTTTGAACAATAAGCGGTTCATTCGCATACCAGTGGGTGCGAGAGTGTAGGAGTTTCTCATCAAATTTTTCAAGAGTGGAACGAGTAAATTGATTTGTATTGTTGGAAAACATATTTCCAAAGCTATCGGTAATGATGTATTTGGAATTGATCATTGGGAAACTTGAGATGAAATCATTCTCATTTACGAAAGCAATAGTATAGGCCTTAACTCGTTGGTTTTGAAGTAGTGGTTTGATAAAGAGTGTGTAATGTTGCTTATCTGAAGAGAGTGCAATTTTTTCTGTAACTTTTTCTTGAGAAGGATTTTGAATGAGCAGTTTTAGATAGTAGGGAGATAAAATACTTTCTTGATGATTGCGATTGGTACTAAATAGTAATTCACCTGTATCACTTAGAATAATGAGGTCAGAACTAAGTTTTAATTTAGCTTTTGTCTCGTAAAATAAGCTAAAGACCTCTCTCTCTGTGTGTTTGCCATCCAAAAATCCAGGAATCATTTTATGGTTCATGGTAGTCAGGAGCTCATTATTTGCTTCTTTCATTTCTTGAACCTGTTTTACAATCTGTCTCGTATCTTTGGAGAGTTGCTGCTTTTGTAAAACATAGGAAAAACCAAAAAGTAAAATGAGTAGTAAGAGTGAGGTCACAAAGGCTGCGATAGAGCTTCTATGGAGAATTTCTTTTTGGAGAGATTTTTTAAAGGAATGAGACATCCGCTACCTCCTTGGAAGGGTTTTCTGTTATAAGTATAGCAGTTTAAAAATTCTAGAGCAAGGTAAAATAGAAAAGGTTTGGCTAAAATTTTTTAGCTAAACCTTTTGAAAAGTTAAGTATGTATTATAGATGCTTGTTATCTGCAAATAGCTAGAGCATTTCAGGGAGATAAACTAGAAATAACAATTAATATGATGGTTCAGAAATACCTTTTGATAATCAATAAGATCTTCGGGATGAAGTGCGTTGACTCCATCCATTTCATATTTCCGATTTAATAAACGATATTTGTTTTCACCAAATTGATGAAAAGGGAGTAGTTGAACTTGGTCGATATTTAATGAGTTAAATAGAGTAGCGAATTCTTCTGCATCCTCTAAACTATTGTTAAAATCAGGAATAACTGGGATTCTTAAAACGATAGTTTTATGTTGAGAAAAAGCATAATGAATGTTTTTAATAATCATTTGATTAAAAACCCCAGTCACTTTTTTATGTTTTATAGAATTATAATGTTTTAGGTCTGTGTAGATAAAATCCACATATTGGATTAAATCAACAAATTGTTCATGATCAACAAAGGCAGTAGTTTCAATGGCAGTGTGTATGTGATGTTCTTTAGCTGACTTTAAGATGGCTTTAGCAAATTCAAACTGAGCAAATATTTCACCCCCTGATAAAGTTAAACCTCCACCGGATTCTTCGTAAAATTCTTTATCTTTTAATACCTCTGTAATAATTTCTTCTACAGTTTTTTCTTCACCTACTAAAGTGAATTTTTCTCGTTGAGCATCTTTCATTTTTTCAGGTTTCATTCTTTGAGATTCAGGATTAGAACACCATGGACAGCGCAGAGGACATCCTTTTAAAAAAACAGTTGTACGAATACCCGGACCGTCATGAATTGAAAAGTGTTGAATATTAAAAATAATTCCTTTAGATATTTCCATAAGAGTTCCTCCTCTTTATAATTCTATCCTATCACAAAAACGAAAGAAAAACAATTACGAACGAAAGTTTAATTTGTTGTTTTTTGCTTTTTATTTTGGTAGAATAAAACGGAGGTGTAAAATGAAAAGATTGGAACAAATTATTAAATTAGTATCAGAATATGAAAAGATTGATGTTAATACATTATCGGAAAAATTAAATGTATCGAAAGTAACGATTAGAAAAGATTTAGATAAATTAGAGTCAAAAGGATTATTACACAGAGAGCATGGATATGCTGTGTTAAATAGTGGAGATGACTTAAATGTACGCTTGTCAATTAATTATGAAATTAAGAGAAAAATTGTTCAAGAAGCAGTAAAATTGGTATCAGATAATGAAACAATAATGATAGAATCTGGTTCAACCTGTGCTTTACTTGCTGAGGAAATTTGCAAGCAAAAAAGAAATGTCACTATTGTAACAAATTCATTTTTTATAGCAAATTTTGTAAGAGGTTATGATTCATGTCGTGTTATTGTTCTTGGTGGAGAGTTTCAGAAAGATTCACAGGTTACCGTAGGACCTTTATTAAAAGAAATGATACAGACTTTTCATGTGCGTCAAGCTTTTGTTGGGACAGATGGCTACGATAAAGAGATGGGCTTTACAGGAAAAGATTTAATGCGCAGTGAGGTAGTTCAATATATTTCAGCAGCGTCGGATAAAGTCATTGTGCTAACTGACTCAAGTAAATTTGATAAAAGGGGTACAGTAAGAAGATTTGCTTTAAGTCAAGTCTATGAAGTAATAACAGACGAAAAACTTTCTAAACAAAATATAGCTACATTAGAAAATGCTGGGATAATGGTTAAGGTAGTTTCGTAAGAGGTTAAGTGTATGAATCAAGATAGGAATAAACTGCTCTCTAAAATTGCTTATCTGTATTATATTGAAAACTTAAATCAGTCACAAATAGCGGCAAAATTAGGAATTTATAGAACCTCTATTAGTAGAATGTTAACAGAAGCAAGGAATGCAGGAATTGTTAAAATTGAAATAGAGAATTTTGATACCAATATGTTTAAGTTGGAAAATTATGTAAAAGAAAAATATGGTTTGGAAAGTTTAGAAATTATTCCAAATGAATTTGATGATAATCCAACAATTTTATCTGAAAGAATTTCTCAAGTTGCAGCAGGTGTCCTTAGGAATTTAATTGATGATAATATGAAAATTGGCTTTTCTTGGGGGAAAAGTTTAAGTAATTTAGTAGATTTAATCCACAGCAAAAGTGTCCGAAATGTTCACTTCTATCCTCTAGCAGGTGGTCCTAGTCACATACACGCTAAATACCATGTGAATACATTGATTTATGAAATGTCTAGAAAATTTCATGGAGAGTGTACATTTATGAATGCAACAATTGTGCAAGAAAATAAATTGTTAGCAGATGGTATTTTGCAATCAAGATATTTTGAAGATTTGAAAAATAGTTGGAAAGATTTAGATATAGCTGTGGTTGGGATTGGTGATTTTAGTAATAAAGGAAAACATCAATGGTTAGACATGCTTACAGAGGATGACTTTAAAGAATTGACAAAAGTTAAAACTGTAGGGGAAATTTGTTGTCGATTCTTTGATTCAAAAGGTAAAGAAGTTTATGAGAACTTACAGGAAAGAACGATAGCCATCTCTTTGGAAGATTTAAAAAATATTCCTCAAAGTTTAGCTGTTGCTTACGGTGATACGAAAGTATCTGCGATTCTTTCTGTCTTGCGTGCTAATTTAGTAAATCATCTGATTACAGATAAAAATACAATTTTAAAAGTTTTAGAAGAAGATGGTGATTTTTCTTTTCGAAATATTTTATGCGAGTGAAAATGATAGACTGATTCAGTTTATCGTTTTTCTTTTTAGTCGATTGCACATTTGTGCTTATATAAATAAAAATTGTTTATTTGTTGATTTTTGGATTGACAAGTTTCTTATGTAGTTGTATTCTATAGTTACAAAAGAAAATTTTAAAATTTCAAATGAAAAAAGCTTTTTACATAGTGAAATGAGGAGGAATTTATGGAAATTATTGTTCCAGATCAAATTATCATGGGTTTAATTTTATATGCTGGTGATGCGAAACAACATATTTATAAAGCGTTAGATTACATAAAAAACGGTACATGTGAACGGTGTGAAGAAGAAATACAGTTAGCTGATGCCGCCTTATTAGAAGCCCATAATCTACAAACAAAATTCTTGGCACAAGAAGCGTCTGGTACAAAAACGGAGATTACAGCACTTTTTGTCCATTCGCAAGATCATCTCATGACTAGTATGACGGAGATTAATTTAATCAAAGAAATTATTAGTTTGAGAAAAGAACTTCATAAAAAATAATACTAGAGTATTATCATTGTTATTAACATAGAGGAGGAAAATATAATGGTGAAGATTGGTTTGTTTTGTGCAGCAGGATTTTCCACTGGTATGCTTGTAAATAATATGAAAATTGCAGCGCAATCTAGTGGAGTTGAAGCAGAAATAGAGGCGTTTTCTCAGTCCAAATTAGCTGATTATGCCCCAAATATAGATGTTGCACTGTTGGGACCTCAAGTTGCTTATACATTAGATAAATCAAAAGAAATTTGTGATAAGTGTGATGTTCCGATAGCTGTTATTCCGATGATGGACTATGGTATGTTAGATGGGAAAAAAGTATTAGATTTGGCCCTATCTTTGATTAGTGGGTAAGAAAAGGAGATTTATTATGGCAAAGATGGATGTTCAAAAAATCATTGCACCTATGATGAAGTTTGTGAATATGCGTGGTATTATAGCTCTAAAAGATGGTATGTTAGCAATTTTGCCATTGACAGTAGTTGGTAGTTTATTCTTGATTATGGGACAATTGCCATTTGAAGGATTAAACAAGGGCATTGCTAGTGTATTTGGAGCAAATTGGACAGAGCCGTTTATGCAAGTATATTCAGGAACTTTTGCGATTATGGGTCTAATTTCTTGTTTTTCAATTGCCTATTCTTATGCTAAGAATAGCGGAGTAGAGGCTTTGCCAGCTGGGGTTCTTTCTGTATCTGCATTCTTTATTTTGCTAAGATCGTCTTATATCCCTAAACAAGGTGAGGCGATTGGGGACGCTATTAGTAAAGTTTGGTTTGGAGGTCAAGGAATTATCGGTGCTATCATTATAGGTTTGGTAGTAGGAAGTATTTATACCTTCTTTATAAAGAGAAAAATTGTTATTAAGATGCCAGAACAAGTTCCACAAGCTATTGCCAAACAGTTTGAAGCAATGATTCCAGCATTTGTAATTTTCTTATTTTCTATGATTGTATATATTTTAGCGAAGTCACTGACTAATGGCGGAACATTCATAGAAATGATTTATTCTGCTATTCAAGTTCCGTTGCAAGGTTTAACTGGATCTTTGTATGGTGCTATTGGAATTGCATTCTTTATATCATTTTTGTGGTGGTTTGGTGTTCATGGGCAATCGGTAGTAAATGGAGTAGTGACAGCTCTGCTTTTATCTAATCTTGATGCTAATAAAGCTATGTTAGCCTCTGGTAATCTATCATTAGAAAATGGAGCACATATTGTTACTCAACAGTTTTTAGATTCATTTTTAATTCTATCTGGTTCAGGAATTACGTTTGGTCTTGTAGTTGCCATGCTTTTTGCAGCAAAATCTAAACAGTACCAAGCGTTAGGGAAAGTAGCAGCTTTTCCAGCAATATTTAACGTAAATGAGCCAGTTGTATTTGGATTTCCGATTGTCATGAATCCAGTTATGTTTGTACCTTTCATTCTTGTTCCTGTACTTGCAGCTGTTATAGTATATGGAGCTATTGCAACAGGTTTCATGCAGCCATTTTCAGGAGTTACCTTACCTTGGAGCACCCCAGCTATTATATCAGGATTTATGGTTGGTGGATGGCAAGGTGTTGTGACTCAGTTATTAGTATTGGCGATGTCTACAGTGGTTTATTTTCCATTCTTTAAGATACAAGATCGTTTAGCTTATCAGAATGAAGCATGATAATTCTAAAAAAACATTTGTGTATTATCATTAAACATACACATTTGTGCTAAAAATTAGAGAGTTAAAGTTTTTCTAGTTAAAAGCTTGAAATTTTCTAAAAAACCAGGTATTATATTTTCGAAAGAAACAAAAATATTTTCGAAAGAAAGGTGCTTACGATGGTAAATACAGAAGTAGCAAGAACAACAATCAAGACAGAATATTTTGGCAGCCTTACTGAAAGGATGAACAAATATCGAGAAGATGTTTTAAATAAAAAACCTTATATTGATGCTGAAAGAGCAGTTTTAGCAACACGCGCTTATGATCGATATAAGGAACAACCTAATGTCCTAAAACGCGCCTATATGCTCAAAGAAATTTTGGAAAATATGACTATCTATATCGAAGAAGAATCTATGATTGCGGGAAATCAAGCTTCTTCCAATAAAGATGCTCCTATTTTTCCAGAATATACGCTAGAATTTGTTCTCAATGAGTTGGATCTTTTTGAAAAGCGTGATGGAGATGTTTTCTATATTACAGAAGAAACAAAAGAACAACTTAGAAGTATTGCTCCGTTTTGGGAAAATAATAATTTACGTGCTAGAGCTGGTGCCTTGTTACCTGAAGAAGTGTCTGTTTATATGGAAACAGGATTCTTCGGTATGGAAGGTAAGATGAATTCTGGAGATGCTCACTTAGCAGTTAACTATCAGAAACTGTTGCAATTTGGTTTAAGAGGTTTTGAAGAGCGGGCTCGTAAAGCGAAAGCAGCGCTAGATTTAACAGATCCAGCAAGTATTGATAAATATCATTTTTACGACTCTATATTTATCGTAATCGATGCTATTAAAGTATATGCAAATCGCTTTGTTGCTCTTGCTAAAAGTTTAGCCGAAAATGCAAATCCTAAACGTAAGAAAGAATTACTTGAGATTGCAGATATTTGCTCTCGAGTCCCATATGAACCGGCAACTACTTTTGCAGAAGCTATTCAATCAGTCTGGTTTATTCAATGTATTTTACAAATTGAATCTAATGGCCACTCTCTTTCATATGGCCGTTTTGATCAATATATGTATCCATATATGAAGGCTGATTTAGAAAGTGGTAAAGAAACAGAAGATAGCATTGTTGAACGTCTAACAAATCTTTGGATTAAGACAATTACAATTAATAAGGTTCGCAGTCAAGCACATACATTTTCTTCAGCAGGAAGTCCTTTATATCAAAATGTTACAATTGGTGGACAGACTCGAGATAAGAAGGATGCTGTTAACCCATTATCTTATTTGGTATTAAAATCAGTTGCACAAACCCATCTACCGCAACCTAATCTAACTGTACGTTACCATGCAGGTTTAGATGCTCGTTTCATGAATGAGTGTATTGAAGTGATGAAACTTGGTTTTGGTATGCCTGCATTTAATAATGATGAGATTATTATTCCTTCTTTTATTGCAAAAGGAGTATTGGAAGATGATGCTTATGATTACAGTGCCATTGGATGTGTTGAAACGGCAGTTCCAGGGAAATGGGGATATCGTTGCACAGGTATGAGTTACATGAACTTCCCTAAAGTTCTACTTATCACGATGAATGATGGAATTGATCCAGCTTCGGGGAAACGGTTTGCACCAAGCTTTGGTCATTTTAAGGATATGAAGAACTTTTCTGAATTAGAAAATGCTTGGGATAAAACACTAAGATATTTGACACGAATGAGTGTTATTGTTGAAAATTCTATTGATTTATCATTGGAACGAGAAGTTCCTGATATTCTATGTTCAGCATTGACTGATGATTGTATTGGTCGTGGAAAACACCTTAAAGAAGGTGGAGCAGTATATGATTATATATCAGGTTTGCAAGTTGGAATTGCAAATTTGTCGGATTCATTAGCTGCAATTAAAAAATTGGTATTTGAGGAAGAACGTATAAGCCCAAGTCAGCTTTGGCATGCACTGGAAACAGATTATGCCGGAGAAGAAGGTAAGGTCATTCAAGAAATGTTGATTCATGATGCACCTAAGTACGGTAATGATGATGATTATGCTGACAAATTGGTTACTGCTGCTTATGACATTTATGTTGATGAAATTGCTAAATATCCTAATACACGTTATGGAAGAGGTCCTATTGGAGGAATTCGTTATTCAGGAACATCTTCTATCTCAGCCAACGTAGGGCAGGGACGTGGAACATTAGCAACTCCAGATGGACGCAACGCGGGTACACCGTTAGCAGAGGGTTGTTCACCATCACATAATATGGATCAACACGGCCCTACATCTGTTTTAAAATCTGTTTCAAAATTACCAACAGATGAAATCGTAGGTGGGGTTCTCTTAAATCAGAAAGTAAATCCTCAAACGTTAGCCAAAGAAGAAGATAAATTAAAACTAATTGCTTTGTTACGAACATTCTTTAATCGTTTACATGGGTACCATATTCAATACAATGTTGTTTCCAGAGAGACGTTGATTGACGCTCAGAAACATCCTGAAAAACACAGAGATTTAATTGTTCGTGTTGCAGGATACTCTGCATTCTTCAATGTTCTTTCTAAGGCAACCCAAGATGATATTATAGGACGTACTGAGCATACTTTGTAAAATAAAGAGGTTCTTTTTATGGAATTTATGCTTGACACATTAAATTTAGATGAGATTAAAAAGTGGTCTGAAATTTTACCACTAGCTGGGGTAACTTCAAATCCTACTATTGCAAAAAGAGAGGGTTCTATTAATTTTTTTGAACGAATCAAAGATGTAAGAGAATTGATTGGCTCTGCACCCTCTATTCATGTTCAGGTGATTTCTCAAGATTTTGAAGGCATCTTAAAGGATGCTCATGAAATTCGGAGACAAGCAGGAGATGATATATTTATCAAAGTACCTGTTACTCCAGCTGGATTACGTGCAATAAAGGTGCTAAAAAAAGAGGGCTACCCTATCACTGCAACAGCTATTTATACAGTTATTCAGGGATTATTAGCTATCGAAGCAGGAGCGGATTACCTAGCTCCATATTATAATAGAATGGAAAATCTGAACATTGATTCAAATTCTGTCATTCGTCAATTAGCTCTTGCTATTGATAGACAGAACTCTCCTAGTAAGATTTTAGCTGCATCCTTTAAAAATGTAGCACAAGTAAATAATGCTTTAGCTGCAGGTGCGCATGCTGTTACAGCAGGAGCAGATGTTTTTGAATCAGCTTTCGCCATGCCATCTATCCAAAAGGCGGTTGATGATTTTTCTGACGACTGGTTTGTTACTCAAAATAGTCGTTCCATTTAGATAGAGAGGAAACAAACATGAGAATTTTTGCTAGTCCTTCGAGATATATTCAAGGGGAAAATGCCTTGTTCGAAAATGCCAAATCAATATTGGATTTGGGAAATCGTCCGATTCTATTATGCGATCAGTTGGTTTATGATATTGTTGGAAAACGATTTGAAGATTACCTACATAGGTATGGTTTCCATATTGTTCTAGCCCAGTTTAATGGTGAAGCTTCTGACAATGAAATCAATCGAGTTGTTGCCTTGGCTGAGAAAGAAAATTGTGATAGTATTATCGGGCTCGGTGGTGGAAAGACGATTGATAGTGCAAAAGCTATTGCAGATTTGATTGAAAAACCTGTTATTATTGCTCCAACAATTGCATCGACCGACGCACCTGTATCTGCTTTATCTGTTATTTATACAGATGAAGGTGCATTTGATCATTATCTATTTTATTCTAAAAATCCAGATTTAGTTTTGGTTGATACAAAAGTTATTTCACAAGCTCCTAAGCGTTTATTAGCGTCTGGTATTGCAGATGGTTTAGCAACTTGGGTTGAGGCGCGTGCAGTTATGCAGGCAAATGGAAAAACTATGTTGGGACAAGAACAAACGTTGGCTGGAGTTGCAATTGCGAAGAAATGTGAAGAAACGCTGTTTGCAGATGGTTTACAGGCTATGGCAGCTTGTGAAGCTAAAGTGGTGACACCAGCATTAGAAAATATTGTTGAAGCTAATACTCTATTGAGTGGCCTAGGTTTTGAAAGTGGAGGATTGGCTGCGGCGCATGCAATTCATAATGGTTTTACTGCATTGACGGGTGACATTCATCATTTAACACATGGTGAAAAAGTAGCTTATGGAACTTTGGTACAACTTTTATTGGAAAATAGACCTAAAGAAGAACTTGATAAGTATATTGAGTTTTACAAAAAAATTGGCATGCCAACAACTCTAAAAGAAATGCATTTAGATCAAGTTGGATATGATGATTTAATAAAAGTTGGTAAACAAGCAACTATGGAGGGTGAGACAATCCATCAGATGCCGTTTAAGATTTCGCCTTCAGATGTTGCTCAAGCTATCATTGCTGTAGACGCCTATGTAAATTCAAAATAAACAATAAGGACTACTGTTTTCCAAATAGTAGTCTTTTATTGATCCTCGTATTGAATCCGACGCTCTTCATAAATTAAAAAGCGACACAGGTTGTCGGCTATTTACTATAAATACATTAATTAGCATTCCAGTCTTATTTTCGGTCTAAAAATAAGTATTTTGTGCTATATGAGATAAGCCCCTTGATTTTCTGCATAATAATAGGATAAAAAGTGGGTGATAGAGCAATTCAGAGCCATCAAAATTAATGAAATACAGTATACAGTTTTTTCTTTTAACACATTTCAAATTCCCTCAAAAATGGTATAATAGTAACATCACAAAATTGGAGAGAGACCATGAGTTTTTACAATCATAAAGAAATTGAGCCTAAGTGGCAGGGCTACTGGGCAGAACATCATACATTTAAGACAGGGACAGATGCATCAAAACCGAAGTTTTATGCTCTTGATATGTTCCCTTATCCGTCTGGAGCGGGTCTGCACGTAGGACATCCAGAAGGCTATACTGCAACCGATATTCTCAGCCGTTACAAACGTGCGCAAGGCTACAATGTCCTTCACCCAATGGGTTGGGATGCTTTTGGTTTGCCTGCAGAGCAATATGCTATGGATACTGGTAATGACCCAGCAGAATTTACAGCGGAAAATATTGCCAACTTCAAACGTCAAATCAATGCGCTTGGATTTTCTTACGACTGGGATCGTGAAGTCAATACAACAGATCCAAACTACTACAAGTGGACGCAATGGATTTTCACTAAGCTTTATGAAAAAGGCTTGGCCTATGAAGCTGAAGTGCCAGTAAACTGGGTTGAGGAATTGGGAACAGCCATCGCCAACGAAGAGGTCCTTCCTGATGGAACTTCTGAGCGTGGAGGCTATCCAGTTGTCCGCAAACCAATGCGCCAATGGATGCTCAAAATCACGGCCTATGCGGAGCGTTTGCTTAATGATTTAGATGAACTTGATTGGCCAGAGTCTATCAAGGATATGCAACGTAACTGGATTGGTAAATCTACTGGTGCTAATGTAACCTTCAAGGTTAAGGGAACTGATAAGGAATTCACTGTCTTCACCACTCGTCCTGATACCCTTTTCGGTGCGACTTTCACAGTTCTGGCTCCTGAGCATGAATTAGTAGATGCTATCACAAGTACAGAGCAAGCAGAGGCAGTAGCAGACTACAAACACCAAGCTAGCCTCAAGTCTGACTTGGCTCGTACAGACCTTGCTAAAGAAAAAACAGGGGTTTGGACTGGTGCTTATGCAGTCAACCCTGTCAATGGTAAGGAAATTC
The DNA here is from genome assembly GCF_001072315.1 of Streptococcus pseudopneumoniae. Classification (GTDB taxonomy): domain Bacteria; phylum Bacillota; class Bacilli; order Lactobacillales; family Streptococcaceae; genus Streptococcus; species Streptococcus pseudopneumoniae_R. The sequence goes on from NZ_JVLI01000141.1 coordinate 37,492, forward strand.
CAATCTGGATTGCGGACTATGTCCTTGCGAGTTATGGGACAGGTGCTGTCATGGCTGTGCCTGCCCACGATCAACGTGACTGGGAATTTGCCAAACAATTTGACCTTCCAATCGTAGAAGTACTTGAAGGTGGAAACGTTGAAGAAGCTGCCTACACAGAAGATGGCCTTCATGTTAATTCAGACTTCCTAGATGGATTGAACAAAGAAGACGCAATTGCCAAGATTGTGGCTTGGTTGGAAGAAAAAGGCTGTGGACAAGAGAAGGTTACCTACCGTCTCCGTGACTGGCTCTTTAGCCGTCAACGTTACTGGGGTGAACCAATTCCAATCATTCATTGGGAAGATGGAACTTCAACAGCTGTTCCTGAAAGTGAATTGCCACTTGTCTTGCCTGTAACCAAGGATATCCGTCCTTCAGGTACAGGGGAAAGTCCACTAGCTAACTTGACAGACTGGCTTGAAGTGACTCGTGCAGATGGTGTCAAAGGTCGTCGTGAAACCAACACCATGCCACAATGGGCTGGTTCAAGCTGGTACTACCTCCGCTATATTGACCCACACAATACTGAGAAATTGGCCGATGAGGACCTTCTCAAACAATGGTTGCCAGTAGATATCTATGTGGGTGGTGCAGAGCATGCCGTTCTTCACTTGCTTTACGCTCGTTTCTGGCATAAATTCCTCTATGACCTTGGTGTCGTTCCTACTAAAGAACCGTTCCAAAAACTCTTTAACCAAGGAATGATTTTGGGAACTAGCTACCGTGACCACCGTGGGGCTCTTGTGGCAACTGACAAGGTTGAAAAACGTGACGGTTCCTTCTTCCATGTGGAAACAGGGGAAGAGTTGGAGCAAGCTCCAGCTAAGATGTCTAAGTCCCTCAAGAACGTTGTTAACCCAGACGATGTGGTAGAACAATACGGTGCTGACACCCTTCGTGTTTATGAAATGTTCATGGGACCACTTGATGCTTCAATCGCTTGGTCAGAAGAAGGTCTGGAAGGAAGTCGTAAGTTCCTTGACCGTGTTTACCGTTTGATTACAAGTAAGGAAATTGTTGTGGAAAACAATGGCTCTCTTGACAAGGTTTACAACGAAACGGTCAAAGCTGTCACTGAGCAAATTGAGTCCCTCAAATTCAACACCGCCATTGCCCAACTTATGGTCTTTGTCAATGCGGCCAACAAGGAAGACAATCTTTATGTAGACTACGCCAAAGGCTTCGTTCAGTTGATTGCTCCATTTGCGCCTCACTTGGCAGAAGAGCTCTGGCAAACAGTTGTGGCAACAGGTGAGTCAATCTCTTACGTGGTTTGGCCAACATGGGACGAAAGTAAATTGGTTGAAGACGAAATCGAAATCGTCGTCCAAATCAAAGGAAAAGTCCGTGCTAAATTGATGGTAGCCAAAGACCTTTCTCGCGAAGAATTGCAAGAAATTGCTCTCGCTGATGAAAAAGTCAAAGCAGAAATTGACGGTAAGGACATCGTGAAAGTGATTGCGGTACCGAATAAATTGGTTAATATTGTTGTGAAATAAGATAGGAATCCTTCAGAGTAGAATCTGGAGGATTTTTTGAATCTTGTTATGAAAGTATGATATACTATGTGCAACTATAAAGTTTGGAAAGCAAAACAAGGAGAAGAAAGATGCCAGTAAATGAATATGGTCAGATGATTGGTGAGTCAATGGAAGGTTATACACCCGGTACACTGCCTTCTATTGATTTCTTAGAAGGGCGTTATGCTAGGATAGAGGCTCTCTCGGTAGAAAAGCATGCGGAGGATTTATTAGCTGTTTATGGCCCGGATACTCCTCGGGAGATGTGGACCTATCTTTTTCAGGAGCCAGTAGCAGATATGGAAGAGTTGGTTAGCATTTTAAATCAGATGTTGGCTCGTAAGGACCGTTTTTACTATGCAATCATAGACAAGGCGACTGGTAAGGCTTTGGGAACTTTTTCTCTCATGCGCATTGACCAGAATAACCGAGTGATAGAAGTGGGCGCAGTCACTTTTTCTCCAGAACTCAGGGGGACACGGATAGGGACAGAGGCTCAGTATCTTCTGGCTCGCTATGTTTTTGAGGAGCTGAACTATCGTCGTTATGAGTGGAAATGCGATGTCTTAAATCTGCCATCCAGACGAGCAGCGGAACGTTTGGGCTTTATTTATGAAGGAACATTCCGTCAGGCAGTGGTTTATAAGGGACGGACGAGGGATACGGATTGGTTGTCTATGATTGATAAGGACTGGCCTCAAGTCAAAGCTCGTTTGGAAACATGGTTGCGTCCTGAAAATTTTGATAAAAATGGACAGCAGTACAAGAGCTTGAGAGAGCTTTAAGAGGTGTTGAGATGATTACTATTAAAAAGCAAGAAATTGTCAAGCTAGAGGATGTTTTGCATCTCTATCAGGCTGCCGGTTGGACAAATTATACAAATCAACCTCAGATGCTGGAGCAGGCCTTGCCTCATTCATTAGTAATTTATCTGGCGCTTGATGGCGATGCTGTGGTGGGCTTGATTCGTTTGGTTGGAGATGGATTCTCATCAGTATTGGTTCAGGATTTAATCGTTTTACCTAGCTATCAGCGCCAAGGAATTGGTAGTGCCCTAATGAAAGAGGCTTTAGAGGATTACAAAGATACCTATCAAGTCCAGCTGGTGACAGAAGAGACAGAAAAAAACTTGGGATTTTATCGTTTTATGGGCTTTGAAATCTTATCCACCTATGACTGTACAGGAATGATTTGGATAAACAGAGAAAAATAACAAAACTTGTTTTTTCTTAAGCAAAGTTTAAGGATGGTCTAGTATCATATAGTCATTAAATAAAGACCTCCTAACTTTATTTAATGAAATCCTAAAACTTTTTTTCATCATAATCTCCTAATGAAGTCACCCAATCAGGTGGCTTTTTTGTGGGTAGGTGATGGTGATAGAATTTTTTTGTAAAATAGTAAAATATGAGAAAAGTTAAGCTAGTTTTAAGCTTCGTCATGTATCATGTAGTTATTAAATAAAGACCTCCTAACTTTATTTAATAAAATCCTAAACTTTTCTTTTTCATAATAATCTCCCTTAACTCCACCCAATCAGGTGGAGTTTTTTTGCTTTATTTCAGGCTTTTGGGGACTATTCTAAAAATCATTTTTCGATATTTTTCGGTATTTTCGGATTTTGGTCGGGGAATTGGCGGGGACTTTTTGAGATTTTGGCGGGGATTTTTTAGCGAATATGACTAAGAAATAGGTCTGTTGTCGCTTCAGCAAGTTCAACCTCACTTTGAATTTAAGTGACTGTTAATTGAAGGACTAGAACTACTGTAATAATGCTCTTGGTTGTCAAGGAGTGAGTCATCATATTGTTGTACAGCGGTTAAAGCTTGAAAAGCCGCGAATATAAACCTTTGACAAATTTTGTGAACTGTGGGATAATGGAGAGGAATTAAGGATTAGTTCTATATCATGGACTAGAAAAGACCCCAAGCTAACTTCCACATTAAGCTCGGGGTCTTTTTTGACACTATTTGTCCTTGTTTAGTCATTTGTCGACTAATACTCTTCGAAAATCTCTTCAAACCACGTCAGCTTCACCTTGCCGTACTCAAGTACAGCCTGCGGCTAGCTTCCTAGTTTGCTCTTTGATTTTCATT
>NZ_JVLI01000142.1:0-23916 GCF_001072315.1 Streptococcus pseudopneumoniae
AGACTGACGAAGTCAGTCACATATATAATCCAAGGCGACGTTGACGCGGTTTGAAGAGATTTTCGAAGAGTATTAAACATCGAAACAGGGAGTGAGTCCGAGGCTCATTCCCTATTTCAACATTTTTCTATTATGGTTTTACAACTTCTGCTGCTTCAACCTTACCATTGTTCATGGTCATCATGTAAGCAGTTTTGACTGTGTTGTGGTCTGCATCGAAGCTTGTTTGACCAGTTACACCTTCAAAATCTTTTGTTTTAGCAAGGTTATCCTTGATTTCACCAGAGTTTTTAGCACCTTTTGCTGCATTTGCTACAAGGTGAACTGAGTCATAAGCCAAGGCTGCAAATGTTGAAGGTTCTTCATTGTACTTAGCACGGTAAGCGTCAAGGAAGGCTTTAGCTTTAGCTGAAACTTCTACAGTAGTTGAGAAGCCTGAGATAAAGTAGATGTTTGATGCTTTTTCAGCAGTTGCTTGTTGTACAAACTCCTCACCGTTGAATCCATCACCACCAACGATTGGTTTGTCAATTCCCATACCACGCGCTTGGTTTACAATTTTACCAGCTTCAGTGTAGTAACCAGGGACGATGATAGCATCAAAGTCTTTCCCTTTCATTTTTGTAAGGGCTGCTTGGAAGTCTGTATCACCTGCTACGAAAGTTTCATCTGCAACGATTTCACCTTTATAAGCTTCACGGAAGGCTTTGGCAATACCTTTAGCATAGTCGCTGGCATTGTCAGTGTAAAGAACAACTTTCTTAGCTTGCAATTTTTCAGAAACATAGTTTGAGATAATTTTTCCTTGGAAGCTATCTTGGAAAGTTCCGATAAAGAGGTAATCTTGACCTTTAGTCAATCCATCTTGAGTCGCACTTGGCGAAATCAATGGAACACCTGCTTTTGTAGCGTTCGCTACCGCAGCTGCAGTTGCACCAGATGTCGCAGGTCCTACGATTGCTGATACTTTAGATTGGGTTACAAGGTTAGTTGTTACTGAAGCCGCCTCAGCTGTTTCAGACTTATTATCTTTATCGACTACTTCGATTTGTTTTCCATCGATACCACCTGCTGCATTGATTTCATCAACAGCAAGTTGGGCACCTTTTTGTTCAGATGTTCCGTAGGCTGCTACGGCACCAGTTTCTTCAAAGTTAAATCCGATTTTGATTGTCTTTTCCTCTACTGAGTTACCAGCAGCGTTTGACGCTCCAGACTTCACTTCTCCACAGGCTGCAAGAAGTGCTACACTTGCAAGCGCCACAAACGATAGGGCAAATTTTTTCTTCATCTTTTTTGTCTCCTTATTTCTTAAATAAATAGCATGTTAAGAATATACCGAATTATCAGAAAATTGTCAACACTTTTCTTAAACTTTTTCGATGATAACGTTTTCCTCTCGATGAAGATTGCCCACAAAGGGTGTTTCCAGCTCTTGGATATGACAAACTCTGACTTTTTTTATAAACTTTTCCTTGCTCAAGCGCCCGACCAATTGCTCCACTTCTTGAGTTGGAACATAAAGCTGTAAGTAACGATGCTTCTTGGAATGATAGGTAATATCTCCATAATCCTGCAGTTTTTTTGCATCACGATTATAGTAAAGATAGATAATCAAGCCAGAACGGTTGACTTTTTCAAACATGATAAATCCTCTTTCTAAGAAATCTCTCCCTATTATACCAAAAAAAGCAAACCCAGTCGAGTTTGCCTTCTATCATCATTAATTCAATGAATTGTTGGCCATGATTTCATCAATAAAGCCATATTCAAGTGTTTCTTGAGCACTCATCCAGTTATCGCGTTCTGCATCTGCGTGGACTTTTTCGATTGACTGACCTGAATTTTCAGCCAAGATTTTTTCCAAAGTGTTACGAGTTTTAAGCAAGTGTTCTGCAGCGATAGCCATATCGGTTTGTTGGGTACCACCACCTGTTCCACCCATTGGTTGGTGAATCATGTATTCAGCATTTGGAAGCATGAAACGTTTGCCTTTTGCTCCACTTGATGCGATGACAGTCCCCATAGATGCAGCCATCCCCATCACGATAGTTTGGACATCCGCCTTGATAAAGTTCATGGTATCAACGATTGCCAAACCAGCTGAAACGGAACCACCAGGTGTATTGACATAAAGGTAAATATCTTTTGTACTATCTTGGGCATCTAAGAAAAGCAACTGGGCAATAACAGAGTTGGCCATGTTGTCTTCAACTGGACCTGTCAGCATAATGATGCGGTCTTTAAGAAGACGTGAGTAAATATCGTAGGAACGTTCTCCACGGCTTGTTTGTTCAATAACTACAGGAATCATTTATTTCTCCTTTTGAGTTTTAAATTTTGTTGGTCAAATGACTGAAGATAAGACTATTATAATATCTAGGTCAAAAAAGGTCAAATTTCTATTTCTAACAAATTTTTAAATTAAATACTAAAAATTATTTTTTCCAATTAGAAGGAGAAAATCCAACATACTTTCTCCCTTTATACTCTAAATGTTCCAATTTTCCAACGATATCTTGTTCTCTTTTATTTATAGTATAGGGAAATCGAATCACTTTATCACTTAGTAAATCGTTTATTTCTTGTTCAGAAAATTCATGATTACCCCATTTATGTTTAAAACGAACTTTCTCCCCATTCCAAACACCAACGACATAATGGTTGTTATTCCCACGTTGCCATTCATCTGATTCATCTAGATAATCATCCATGGCTTCATTAACTAAATCATCGTAAGCCTCAGCAAGATCTTCTTCTACACCTAAAATATCTTCCCAATCAATTCCCATGTCAAATTTCTCTCTTCTTTATTCTTATTTCGTACCGAACAAGCGGTCTCCAGCATCTCCAAGACCTGGAACGATATAACCGTGTTCGTTCAAACGTTCATCCAAGGCTGCTGTAAAGATTTCTACATCCGGATGAGCTTCTTGAAGGGCTTTTACACCTTCTGGAGCAGATACAAGGCAGACAAATTTGATATTTGATGCGCCACGTTTTTTAAGAGAATCAACAGCCAAGATTGCTGAGCCACCTGTTGCCAACATTGGATCTACTACAAAAATTTGACGTTGGTCAATATCTTCAGGCAATTTTACCAAGTACTCAACTGGTTGAAGTGTTTCTTCATCACGGTACATACCGATATGACCAACTTTAGCAGCTGGAACCAAGCTCAAGAGACCATCAACCATCCCGATACCTGCACGCAAGATTGGAACGATGGCCAATTTCTTACCTGCCAATTGTTTTTGAACTGTTTTTGTAATTGGTGTTTCGATTTCCACATCTTCTAGTGGAAGATCACGAAGTACTTCATACCCCATCAACATTGCAATCTCATCTACTAGCTCACGAAAAGCTTTTGTAGAAGTATCTGTACGACGCAAGATTGACAATTTGTGTTGAATCAGCGGGTGATTAATAACTTCAATTTTTCCCATTTTTGGAATTCCTTCTTTCAATTTATTCTTCTTATTATACCAAAAAACGGTTTAAAAATCTTTCTAAACCATTTATTTTTGATAATTTTTACATTAGATCTGCCTCTTTAAGAGCTGCCTGTACTGTCTCAAGTGGTAAATGGGTTAATTCTGTTCCTTTTTCTTGATAAAGGTATTGGGCGTAGTCGTCCATTCTGTACTGGTTGATATAAACCACGCGCTTGCAACCGACCTGCAATAATTGTTTGGTACAGTTTAGACAAGGAAAATGGGTTACATAGGCTGTAAAACCTTTAGGAACACCACGCTCAGCCCCTTGGAGAATGGCATTAACCTCAGCGTGAAGGGTGCGAACACAGTGGCCTTCAATGACCAAACATTCGTGATCAATACAATGCTCAGTCCCTGACACCGAACCATTGTAACCAGTGGAAATAACTTTATTATCCTTAACCAAAATTGCACCCACTTTAGCGCGTTTACAAGTGGAACGATTGGCAATTAGTAGGGCTTGGGCTGCAAAATACTCATCCCAGGCTAGTCTTTTTTCAGTCATCTCTTTTCTCCTTTTTCTCTATTTTTTAAAAAATGGTAACCGTAAATCTGCAATCTTTTCAGCTGGTACCTTCATGCCATCCTTAATCCATTTTAGGAGGACAGAGACGATGGCCGAACTCCAAAAGGAATGAAGATAAGAGCTGACACCTTTTGATTTTCCATGGTATTTTTCTAGAAATTCCTGCATGGCTTGGACAAAGATTTTTTCCAGATGGTAATCCAAGGCCAGTTGAATCACTCTGGCTTCTTTTCTTGCCTCTCGGAAAAGGTGAACCCAGACCAGATAAAGATCTGTCTTTAGATCGTAATGATGCAACTGTTCCATAATATTGTGGACACTCCGTTTAAAGACACTTTCTAAAATCTCCTCTTTGGAATCATAATTGCGATAAAAGGCCGCACGAGAAACGCCTGCACGTTTGACCAATTCAGAAATACTAATCTTGGTCAAGTCCTTTTTTTCCAAGAGTTGCAAGAGGGCTGTTTCAATGGCTTCTCTGGTTAATAAATTGGATTCTTGGTTTGATTTTCTGAGATTTTCAAGAGACTTTTCAGAGATTCTACGTTCAGACATAACATTTTCTTTCTACTTGTCACAACAGACAGATGAGGCTTTTGTTTCAAGGGTTTTCATGATATAATTGTAAAAAAAGACAGAACCTTTGTCAATGTATAACTGACAAAGATGGAGAATTTCTATGACTTGGAAGATTATTGCTGACTCTGGTTGTGATTATCGTCAGCTGGAAACACCAGCTATTGATACAACCTTTGTAAGTGTCCCCTTAACCATTCAAGTAGCTGATCAGGTCTTTGTTGATGATGCCAGTCTTGACATTGATCAAATGATGGAAACCATGTATGCAACTGCAGAAGCTTCAAAATCAGCTTGTCCAAGCCCAGATGATTATTTGCGAGCATTTGAAGGAGCCAAAAACATTTTCCTAGTAACCATCACAGGTACTCTCTCTGGCAGTCACAATAGTGCTCAACTAGCTAAGAATATTTATCTGGAAGAACATCCTGATACTAAAATTCATGTAATTGATAGTTTGTCTGCTGGTGGGGAAGTTGACTTGCTCGTAGAAAAATTGAATGACTTGATTGACCAGGGCTTATCTTTTGAAGAAGTGATTGAAGCTATCACTGCTTATCAAGAAAAAACCAAGTTACTTTTTGTCCTAGCCAAAGTCGATAACTTGGTGAAGAACGGCCGTTTGAGCAAGCTTATCGGTACGGTCGTTGGCCTTCTAAATATCCGTATGGTCGGAGAAGCTAGTCAAACTGGAACTCTCGAATTGCTACAAAAAGCAAGAGGAGCAAAGAAATCGATTCAGGCAGCCTATGAAGAGTTAGTGAAAGCAGGATATGCTGGTGGCCGTATTGTCATGGCCCAACGCAATAACGAGAAATGTTGCCAACAGCTTTCAGACCGAATCCGTGAAAATTTTCCACAGGCGGATATTAAAATTCTCCCAACATCTGGTCTCTGCAGTTTCTATGCAGAAGATGGCGGTTTACTGATGGGATATGAAATTGATTGATTGCATTCTTGACAAGAGGTGACTTCATCTCTTGTTTTTTTGTGGTACAATAGAGCTATGAAACATTTTGATACTATCGTCATCGGTGGAGGTCCTGCTGGTATGATGGCTACGATTTCCAGTAGCTTTTATGGACAGAAAACCCTTCTCATCGAAAAAAATCGGAAACTTGGAAAAAAATTAGCTGGGACTGGTGGGGGACGTTGCAATGTAACCAACAATGGAACTCTAGATGACCTACTAGCTGGAATTCCTGGGAACGGGCGCTTTCTCTACAGCGTTTTCTCCCAATTTGATAACCATGATATCATTAACTTTTTTACGGAAAATGGGGTCAAACTTAAGGTCGAGGATCACGGGCGCGTCTTTCCTGCTAGTGACAAGTCTCGAACTATTATCGAAGCCTTAGAAAATAAAATCACTGAACTAGGTGGTCAAGTTACTACTCAAACCGAAATTGTTTCGGTTAAAAAGATAGAAAATCAGTTTATCCTTAAGTCAGCTAACCAAATCTTCACTTGTGATAAACTCATTGTCACAACTGGTGGGAAATCCTATCCTTCCACTGGCTCAACTGGTTTCGGTCACGAGATTGCCCGCCATTTTAAGCATACCATCACCGAGCTTGAGGCTGCTGAAAGTCCTTTATTAACAGATTTTCCACACAAGGCCTTGCAAGGAATTTCATTGGACGATGTGACTTTAAGTTATGGCAAGCATGTCATCACTCATGATTTACTCTTTACCCACTTTGGTTTGTCAGGCCCTGCTGCTCTGCGTATGTCAAGTTTTGTCAAGGGTGGGGAGATTCTCTCACTAGATGTTTTACCTCAACTTTCCGAGAAGGATTTGGCTACATTTCTAGAAGAAAATCGGGAAAAATCTCTAAAAAATGCCTTAAAAACTTTGCTTCCAGAACGCTTGGCAGAATTTTTTGTGCAGGACTATCCTGACAAAGTCAAACAATTGACTGAAAAGGAACGAGAACAACTTGTCCAGTCCATCAAAGGACTTAAAATTCCTGTTACTGGTAAAATGTCCCTGGCCAAGTCATTTGTTACCAAGGGTGGCGTCAGTCTCAAGGAAATCAATCCTAAAACTCTGGAAAGTAAGCTGGTCCCTGGACTCCACTTCGCTGGCGAGGTACTGGACATCAACGCCCATACGGGTGGCTTTAACATCACTTCTGCCCTCTGTACCGGCTGGGTGGCAGGATCAAACCCAATCTAAATCTAAATTATTAAATGGCTAAATCAGCCCCAAAAGAAAGGAAGTCCTTTGGAATATATTATTTTACTAAGAGGCGTTACTCCTAATGGAAAAAATGCTATCCCGAAAATGTCTTATTTGGTAGATATTTTAACAGAAGCTGGTTTTCAACAAGTTCGAACCTATATTCAAAGTGGGAATATCATTCTTGAAAGTGACTTAGATTTAGAAAAAATACGAGAACGTGTTCATACTCTGATAAAGGAAAATATTGGGGCTGACTTAAAAATGGTAATCAAGAACAAAAGTGATTTTAAAAAAATTGTCCAAGAAAACCCGTTTGGAGAACACTATCTTTATGACCGTATACATGTGATTTTTTATCAAGAACCTATTCAAAGTCTCCCTTTAGAAAAATTGAAAATTGATTACGATGAAGAAGAAATTTGTATCGGTAACCACTGTCTCTACCTCTATCTCCCTAGAACTGCAAAACAAAAGAAACTCCATACCAACTATCTTGAAAAGCTTTTTAATGTAGATTTGACCATGCGAAAACTAAATGTGGTAGAAAAATTACTAAGCAAGTAGTGCTTGAATTTAGTAAAAATCGGAAGATCTCTCCTCCGATTTTATTTTGTCTGAGTCTGGACATAGTGAGCAATGACATCTGATGTGTACTGGGCTGTACCAGGTCCAAACTTGTCAATATTTTCCTTAAACTCAGGGTTATAGACGTATCCTTTCCCGATATGACCGAAGACTTCAATAGTACAGTCGAATCCATAAGTCCGAATGGCTTGCAAGAGTTTAGCGGCTTCTTCTTGATTTTCTGTTGCTGTTACAGGTAGACCTGCTTGAAGATTTTGTGCCAAGGCTCGAAAGACTTGATTGAAGGCAGCCGTAGCTTCGTCTTCGTGACCTTTCTGGCGCTCCAGCGCTTGATCCATGACTTCTTGTCCATATTTCTCTACCGCCTCTTGGTGGTATTTTTGATGGTCTTGGTAGTTAAATCCAGTGAATTTTTCCTCAATGGTCATTTTTATTTCTCCTTTTTGTTCTTGAATGGTTTTTTGCAAGGTGGAAATCAAGCTATCCAGATGTTGCCTTTCTCGAGTCAAATAGTCCAACTGTCTGGTCAAATGAGGCAATAAATCTGTCCTTTCTTCCTTTAATAGCTCTGCTATTTTTTCTAAAGAAAAACCTAGATATTTGTAGTAAAGAATGACCTGAAGGCGTTCCAAATCCTCTTTACTGTAGATTCGATAACCGTTTTCTGACTTTAAAGGAACTAAGAGTCCTATCTTGTCGTAGTGGTGCAGGGTCTTGACAGAGACACCTGAAAGCTGGGCAGCTTCTTTTATATGGTACATGATTTCCTCCTTACATTGATAGCATAACCCCTCCCCTTAGGTCAGAGTCAAGCGTTTGATGAACTTTTTTAATTTTATCATAACATGAAAATGGCGAGTTTTAAGCCCCCTTATCCGCTATATACGCCTTACTATCACGTTCCTGTTCGTAGAGCTACGATTTCGCTATCCCTTCCTCTCCCCGCTACCTCACGATAGTCAGAATTGGGAATCGCTATTGGGTTCACTGGTAGCGGGTGCCCCTGAAGGACTTACACCTCAGATGAACGACATGCCCGTCGTACTTAAAAATAATCATTCTTCTTTATGACCTAATCCTTGTCTATAACCTTTTTGGAGCAGAGCAACTGTAAGTATGAAAACCACACATAGAACCAAGATACTGCCCTCAATCCCAAAAACACTGCCGGTATATAAATCTTGACCCGTTAAATTTGTACTAAGTAAACTAAAAGGAACTTTTACCCCGCTCACATTCATTCCTAGAGCAATACACGGTACGCTATTCCAAATAAAATGAAATCCACTACTAAAAGAGAGGCTTTTTGTAAAAACACTGAACAATGACATCAATATTCCGAAAAAGAACAGTGTAAAAAACGAGATAATTGTGAAACCACCATTCAAAGAATGAACAAATGTAAAGGTAAAAGCTTGGATTCCACTGCTGATATACCAGTTAAAATTTTTCGATAAAATCGCTAAAATTCGACCTCTGAATAAGAATTCCTCTGCGTAACTTTGTACAACAAATCCGACTATTACTAATAAATATACTGTTGAATTAGGTGTAAAAGAATAGCTAATACTTACTTTTGATACTGTTGTAATAAGAAGTAACCCAATTGATAATACAATTGTTCCTACCAACATGCCAAATATATACTTACAAACATATTTCCATATATTTGTTGTTTTACACAGTCGGAATTTATAGGAAAATGGAGTTCCTGGGAAAAGAAGTAACAAATTTGAATATTGAAAAAACAATATATCTAACAAAAGCGACCTAGAGTTCCCACAAATAGTAAGATAGAAAAAACCACTAATTATTTTACAGGACATGGCATAGAGTAATACCAAAAAAGCTGCTCTTAATGATTTTCTACTTTCCATTTTTTATAGGTGTATTCTCTATCAAATCATCTTTTTTAACTCTATCAATTAAAATACTAATTGTAAAACAAACTAAAACTGCTACACCTAGAGTCAGAAGTACGATAATAAAATTGTTCAATTGATATAGATAAGCTACAAAATTCCCCATAATTGATACAATTATTATAGATACAATAATGGGAACATTAATTGATTGTGTCATTTGGCCTACCAGAATTGAAACTAACACTACGATAAGTACAAAAAAGCCTGCAAACATAGCTACGAAGATAGCTTTCAACACATAAACAAACAAGCTAGTTGATAAAATACCAAGAGAAAATCCTACAAAATAAAAAATAAGATTTTCAATCAATAAAACAGGAACTATACTAAATAAACAATGAATAGACAAAGAAATAACTTTACTTAGAAATATCTCAAATCTACCACCTGGAAACAAAAAGATAATTTCCCTGGCATTTCCAATATAGTCTTTTAATAACAAGCGATTTAGAATTACAACACCATAAATAGCAGCTACTGCTACTGTTAATGTTGAAGCCAAAGTCATTATGCCTGCAGAGTCAGTTAAAATAGAGTTTTGATCAGATGACTCAAAATGTCCTACCAAACTGAAAAAAATCAAAGCTGATAAGTTGACTAATATATTTGTCCACATAATGCCCCTAAAATGACGACCATGGGTAGTGAACTCATAAATAATCTGTTCCTTCATACACCGTATTCCTCTTTTATTTTTCTATAGAATTGTTCAAAAGTTTCAAAACCTTGTCGCTTAATTTCCAAAACATCTGTATCCACTAAAATTTCTCCTTGCTGAATAAAAATAAGGCGATCAGTTATCTTCTCTAATTCAGCAAATGAATGGCTTGAAATAATAATCAACTTCTCTTGTTTTTTGAAATCTAGCAAAAGATCCTGAAGGAAAAGAATCCCATCTCTATCCAAACCATTAAATGGTTCATCTAGTATCAATATCTCTGGATTATGCAAACATGCTAAGGCAATATTAAGGCGTTGCTTCATACCTAAAGAAAATTTACAAATCATATCTCCTAAGTAAACATTTAGTCCAAATTTTTTTAGATAACTTTCAACATCCACAGATTGACAAGCATAATAACGTGTATGATTTTCAAAAACCTCTTTTACAGTATAAGCTCCAAAGCTATCTGGAAAAGGAAATACAACACCGACTTTTTTAAGAAATTCGTTATAATTGAAAGAATTTACGATTTTATCGTCAAGAGCAACGGTTCCAGTAGGTTGACTTAATCCCAAAATACATCGGAATAGTGTTGTTTTTCCTGCACCATTATCTCCTATAACACTATAGACTTGCCCATAGTTCAAGGAAAGGCAGACGTTATTTAATAGCGTCTTGTTCTTTACAACTTTTGTTAAATTAGAAACTGTTAACTTACTCATATCTATTTCCTCCTAGATAATGTTATTAGTGATAAAAAAAATCCAAGGCAAGCCCAAACTATTAGTGTGGAAAAATTCTGGCCGTCAACATACTCTAGTCTAAAAATGGATGAACGGATTATCTGACTAGCTGGTACAAAAGGAAAATACTTATATAAAGTTATTGTCCATGAAGGTAGTCTATCTGTTGCATAGATAATTGGAGAAAACATCAATCCACCAATCATAATTAGCTGTGTTACTAAGGGAACAACATTTGTTGGTAGAATATAAGCAATCGCAAAACCAACTAATAACAAGGAGAAAATAACCAATAATACAGATAAGATTGAGTTAATTCCAATTGAAACATCTAAGCCAAAACCAAATTTGCTAATCAATATACTTGATAAGATTCCTGGTAGACATAATAAGCCCCAAATTAATAAATCAGACAACAGTATCTCTACTCTCGAAACAGGCAAGGTTTTCTGATATTCGTAAACACCATTTTGCTTGGCTTCACTAACAATTTGAGGTGCTAGTACACAAGTAACAGCGATTACATTTATTGCCATAGCTCCTGTACAAAGATAAGACTTCTCTGTGTGATTAGTTGAATTAGTAATGAATAGAAAACCATAAATTACTGCAAATGATAAAACAATTTGAACAACAACAAAGACTGGAATATAAAACCTGTGACGAAGTAAGCTCCATTTTACCAATCCACTAAATTTAGATAATCTTTTTTGACTATTATTCATTTATGTACTCCTCGTAGTCATCAGAGAGATTTCTCAACTTTATCTCATAACTGACAATTCTATCTGTTTTCAGTAAATCAAAAATAACCGATATTACCTCTGTAAAACAATCTTCCCTGACTGTAAAAATCAAACGTTTTTCAACATCATCATATTTCAGGTTATTATAATTCATAAAATGAGAAAGTTCCACTTCATTAACACCTGATAGCGATACTTGATGCTTTAACTGACGAGCATTTTTAGCTTCTGATACAAGCACATCTCTTTTAATACGCCCTTTATCAAATAGTAAGTATCTGTCAGCATACCTCTCTACCTCAAATAAATTATGACTGACAATGATAACTGTTGTGCCTAAATTTGCAAGAGAACGCAAGTAACGCCATATCAAAGTCCTTCTAAATGGATCAACATCATTAGTTGGCTCGTCCAAAACTACAATAGATGGAATATCAACTACTGACATCGCAAAAGATGTTAATCGCTGAAGTCCACCTGAAAGCTTTTCGCCAGCTGTATGCTCCCATTTGTTAATCTCTAAGAAATCAATTAATTCTCTGGTACGACTTTCAACCGCTGAAAAATTCATTCCTTTTACAGCACCAATGCATTTAATTGCTTCCTGTACTGTGACTCCCTTAATTGGTACTTGAAACTGCGGCATGGAAGAAACAAGATCTCTCGCTTTTCCAGGTTGTTTGGTTACATCTACTCCTTTAATATGTATTGTCCCCTCATCTGAGGCTACTGTACCATTTATTTGATTCAGAAACGTACTCTTTCCAGCTCCGTTATGACCTACAATTGCAACGATCTGACCACTATAGAAAGTAATACTAATGTCATCTGTAACATTTTTTTGACCGTAAGACTTTTTCAAATGTCTTACAACAATAGTTTCTTGTTTCATGAATACCTCACAATCTGTGCTACAAAAAATAAAAGAAGTAATAATAACAAGATAGTTATAATAGTGCTAAAAATACGACATGCTCTCCATACTATCTTTTCTTTATTTGTTAAAGAATCTCTATTATTATCAAAATTATTTTTCAAAAATGGATTATCAAACAACATATATATCAGTAAGCGACCATCAGTATGTTCTGTCAATCGTAATTGCCACAATAATCTAAAAATCATAATATAAATGGATATTGTTATATATGGACTAAAAAAATAATCGCTTATTAGGTAAAGACAAGACAAAATAATACTGTCAAACAATGGGCCTGCTAAAATAGCCATACTTCTTTCAAAAAGTGGCCAAATCCAAACATGTGTCAAATCAACTGTTGCCACTGATTTCTTCCAAGAAAAACGTAGAACTCTCCCTATATCTGTAACATTATTAGAAAACAAAATATGCATTCCTTCATGTATTATTGTGGTAAACAATGAGAAGAACACTCCAAATATTAAAAGCAAAATTTGGTTCTCTCTACCAAAATCATATTCAAGAAAAGGAAGATTCGTTATACAAAATAAATTGTAAACTATAGCACCTCCTCCAAAAATGATTGCTAAAATTCTAATAAAAGGTAGGTAGTTATTATCAGAATTCGGGATAGAGTTACCACTTTCAAAGAAATGATTCTCTTTCAATAATTCAAATAAAGGCTCCCCAATTAATTGATGACGTAACGATTCTATAATAGATTCATCCCATGTAATTTCATCAAATACTAATAATTTCGAGCCTGTTGAATAAAGTAAGTAATCATTTTTACGAGTTTTCCTAAAGTAAATTTTTTGATTGAGCGACTCTATAACAATTACTTCAGTGTTATTTTTTGTCATAATACCTGAAAATTTCCCATTTTTGAGCATCCCCATTCCCACATGTTGGACAATCATCAGCGTATCGCTCCCACGATGGGTGAGTAAACGAAGAACCATCTTCGTAGTTAATCTCGTATTGTGTACTAAGGCTACTTGGTCTCGCATAGCCTGTCAGGACGCGAACTGCCTCATCAACAATAGCTGCCGTCAATTGAAAAATAGCTGGGGCATAGGCAATTGTCGGCGGATTAAAATCAATATTTCTAAATCCTACAAACTGCTCGACAAATTTATCATCATGCAAAGTATAATGGATATTCAAACAATCAAAGCATCCCGTCACTTTTGGAATGACAGAAAATACCCTTCCTCTACTAACCTGCGATGCACCAAACACACAAGGCAAACCTGCTTTTATAATTGCTTGATTTACCGTTTTTTGTGCTTGGAAAGGCGGTTCGTCAATAACACAGATGACCAAATCAATACCTTCTGTAAATTCTAGTACATCTTCTGGTGTCTCAATTTTCTTGTTAAAACCTTCGACATTAATTGTAGAGTTCATTTCCCGTAATGCATTAACAGCTACATCTACTTTAAGTTTCCCTAAATCAGATTCTCTATATAGCAACTGCCTACCCAAATTACCTCTTTCAACTCTATCATAGTCGACAACCCGTACTGTTTTTGTCCCTAATCCAGACAGTAATGTCAAAATGTTCGAGCCGCCACCCCCGAGTCCAAGTAATAAAATCGAGCTGGAGCTGATTTTTTCTTGTATATCCATTGGATTTCTGTCATATGGCATGTACCGACTGAAATAACTAATATTTGGATGGTAACGCTCATCCAAATATTCCAAGACTTTATTAGGTGTTTCTTCAATAAGATTCTCTGCACTAAGAATATCCAATCCATCTACGACATCTTCTGGAGTTAAATCTGGAAAAGTATTAATCATGTGCTTGACTATTTCAGCCATCTCTCTACCATCGAGAACCTTTACCAACTCAAGCAACTTTCCTTCTGGGTCTTCGAACTCAGTTGTAATAGAAAGTTGGGCCCCTATGCGAAATAACTCATCATTTAACTGATATACTGGATAAATTGGTTTTATTCTTGGTTTAATATATTGAAAGTTCATACTTTGCCTCTTCTATAAATCCTGTAAAATGAAAACGCATGAATATTCTTCCATGCGTTTAACAAAATTTTGTACAAAATTTTTTAACAAATAGCTAGCTATTTTAGCACAATAAAGGCACTTCTACAAACTAATAGCTTGCAGAGGCACATGTAATAACGTCACGATAAATCAGATGATAATCCACCAAGCTGTAGCATTGGCACTTTCAGCTTTACGTACTTTGATGTTTTTCATACGCTTTTTATCTCCTTTTTAATTTATCTGATCGATCATTTTAAGTAGACATGTCCTACTACATACCATTAGTATGTAGTTTGATTTTAACATACCTTAGGTATGTTGTCAACTACTTTTTTAGATTTTTTAATAAAAAATGGTTACCGAAAATAATTTCAGGTAATTTCAAAATGCAATGAACAAAAATTATTAGGCAAGCTATGTATAAGTGTGTTATAATGATTAATTGGTAACTCTGTCAACAGTAATTGTGTACTAATTCCATTGTCATAAATAAATTGAAAGGAGAGTTATTTTCTAAAATATGGAAAACACTAAAGAAAAAATACTTGAAGTCGCAACTAATCTTTTCTTAACAAAGGGATATGAACAAACTACCATTTCTGATATTATAAATGGCTTAGATGGTCTAACAAAAGGAGCAATTTATCACCATTTTGAATCTAAAGAGGATATTTTTGAAGCAGTTGTCAAAAATATAGGTTTACAGAATAAACTTATTTTTGACAAAATCAAATTTTCCAAAAATATAACTGGATCTGAAAAAATAACACAGCTAGTTTCTATTAGTTTAGCTAATACTAATATGGAAACTATAGTTACAATTTCTCCTAAGTTACTGGATAGTCCTAAGTTATTTGTTTCATTTTTAAAACAAATGCAAAAACTCACAATCCCCGATTATTTTTATCCAATTATCGTAGAAGGAGTTGAAGACGGCTCAATAATGACAGACGAGCCTCAACAACTTGCAGAATTAATAGCTATTTTACTGAATATTTGGCTAAATCCTTTGATATTTGAAAATTCTAAAACTACTATTGTCTCAAAAATAGATATGCTAAACAAATGCTTGGAAAGCTTCAACATTAAATTTGATTTAAATATGTAAAAAATAATTCTCTTAGTCACATTCTAAGATGATTTCTACTTTCTCATATCCAGATACCTTGACAAAAAAGAAAATAAATCTTCAAAATCTATTTGAGGCCAAATTTAACTTTATTTGAATAGTCTTTATGTTAGAGTGAAAATAGTGAATGACTAATCATTTACACAAATTTCACTAATCATCAAATTTCACTAATCATCAAACTTTATATTCATAATCATCAGTAGACTTTATTATTGATTGTTTATGTTGTCTATCTCCTTCTCGACCTACTCCAGTTTGAAAGGCAATCTTAAATCAATCTTGGAATAATCATACCAAACTAGTCTGCGATTTTCAGGAACTGAGTTATTAACCCAAATTATTCATATCTCACATAGACTAACTGAACAATTAAAAACCACCAGAAAAGATAGTTGAAATGCTATCCTCTCTAGTGCTTTTTATACTAACATCTTCTATATTTGTTAGTATAGTAGATTGAAATAAGATGTGAACAAATCGATTAGGAAAGTCAAATTAATCTCTAGAAATGTTTCAGTACTAGTGCCGTACTATTCTAGAATCAATCTACTATATTTTATTTCTTTATGAAAATGGTTTTCTTGACAGACCTTAGAAAACATGATAGGATAGTCAAGTCTATCAATCAAAAGAAAGGCTCATCTTGAGTACTGATGAGGCTATTTGCCAAGGGCAGTAGCTTTTTCTTTTGGAACACTAATTTTAGGAGTTTAACTATGTCTGAAAAATCGCAATGGGGTTCTAAACTGGGCTTTATCCTAGCATCTGCTGGTTCAGCCATCGGACTTGGTGCCGTTTGGAAATTCCCCTACATGACTGCTGCTAACGGTGGAGGAGGCTTTTTACTGGTCTTTCTCATTTCCACTATTTTAATCGGTTTCCCCCTTTTGCTAGCTGAGTTTGCCCTCGGCCGAAGTGCTGGTGTTTCAGCTATCAAAACCTTTGGAAAACTCGGCAAGAATAGCAATTATAACTTTATCGGTTGGATTGGTGCCTTTGCCCTCTTTATCCTTTTATCGTTTTACAGTGTTATTGGGGGCTGGATTTTAGTCTATCTAGGCATTGAGTTTGGAAAATTGTTCCAACTTGGTGGAACGGGTGATTATGCTCAGTTATTTACTTCAATCATTTCAAATCCAGCCATTGCTCTAGGAGCTCAAGCGGCCTTTATCTTATTGAACATCTTTATTGTATCACGTGGTGTTCAAAAAGGGATTGAAAGAGCATCGAAAGTCATGATGCCTCTGCTCTTTATCATCTTTGTCGTCATCATCGGACGCTCTCTCAGTTTGCCAAATGCCATGGAAGGGGTTCTTTACTTCCTCAAACCAGACTTTTCAAAACTGACCAGTGCTGGTCTCCTCTATGCTCTGGGACAATCTTTCTTTGCCCTCTCACTAGGGGTTACAGCCATGCTGACCTATGCTTCTTACTTGGATAAGAAAACCAATCTGGTCCAGTCAGGAATTTCTATTGTAGCCATGAACATCTCGGTATCCATCATGGCGGGTCTAGCCATTTTCCCAGCCATGTCAGCCTTCAATATCCAATCTGAAGGAGGACCGAGCCTGCTCTTTATCGTCTTGCCTCAACTCTTTGACAAGATGCCTTTTGGAACCATTTTCTACATCCTCTTCCTCTTGCTCTTCCTCTTTGCGACAGTCACTTCTTCTGTCGTTATGCTGGAAATCAATGTGGGCAATATCACCAATCAGGACAACAGCAAACGTGCCAAATGGAGTGCCATTTTAGGAATCTTGACCTTTGTCTTTGGAATTCCTTCAGCCCTATCTTACGGTGTCATGGCGGATGTTCACATCTTTGGGAAGACCTTCTTTGACGCTATGGACTTCTTGGTTTCCAATCTCCTTATGCCATTTGGAGCTCTCTGCCTTTCACTCTTTACAGGCTATATCTTTAAAAAGGCTCTTGCAATGGAGGAACTCCATCTCGATGAAACAGCATGGAAACAGGGACTGTTCCAAGTCTGGCTCTTCCTTCTTCGTTTCATCATTCCAATCATCATCATCGTGGTTTTCATCGCCCAATTTATGTAATCAAAAAGGACTTGAGTAATAAACTCAAGCCCTTTCTTTTTTATGGATGGCTAACAATCAATTCCAAATCTTGTCCTTCCAAGGTCCAAGCTTCTACATCACTTGGTAGGATAAAGTGGCTACCTTTTTGAATTGGATAGTTTTTCCCGTCAACAGTAAGCTGACCTTGACCAGCTAAGACACTGAATAAGCTGTAGTCAGCTGTCTTTTCGAAGTCAACTTTTCCAGTAATTTCCCACTTGTAAACTGCAAAGAAATCATTGGATACAAGGAGAGTGGAACGCAAATCATCTGCTTTAACAGTTACAGGACGGCTATTTGCAGGCTCACCAATGTTCAAGACATCAATGGATTTTTCAAGGTGAAGTTCACGCAAGTTACCATTATCATCCTTACGGTCAAAGTCATAGACACGATAGGTGGTGTCACTAGACTGCTGGGTTTCAAGAATCAAGATGCCTGCTCCGATAGCATGCATGGTGCCACTTGGAACATAGAAGAAATCTCCAGCCTTAACAGGTACTTTGGTAAGCAAGGCATCCCAGTTCTTGTCCTCAATTTGCTGGCGGAGTTCTTCTTTTGACTTGGCATTGTGACCATAGATAATCTCTGAACCTTCATCCGCAGCGATGATGTACCAGCATTCTGTTTTTCCAAGTTCGCCTTCATGCTCGAGTCCGTAAGCATCGTCTGGATGAACTTGAACACTGAGCCAGTCGTTAGCATCCAGAATCTTAGTCAACAGTGGAAATACAGGTTCTGGACGATTGCCAAACAATTCACGGTGCTCTGCATATAAAGTAGCAAGATCTGTTCCCTCGTAGCGACCATTGGCAACTTTAGAGACACCATTTGGATGGGCTGAGATGGCCCAATATTCTCCGATTTTTTCACTTGGGATGTCGTAGCCAAACTCATCACGTAGCTTGGTACCACCCCAGATTTTTTCTTGCATAACTGATTGTAAAAATAATGGTTCTGACATGTCGATCTCCTGTCTGATTTTTCTCCCCTCATTATAGCAAAAAAAGAGTTCCAGTTGAACTCTTTTTCACATCTTATAAAGTAGGGAGAAGATTTTATAAAAATAGTGAATAAATGTGATCTACTCAATGATTGCACCATTGCTGGCAATGACATCCTTGTACCAGTAGAAGGATTTCTTCTTGCTACGTTTGAGGCTTCCATGACCAGCATTATCTCGATCCACATAGATAAAGCCATAGCGCTTGTTCATTTCGCCTGTTCCAGCTGAAACCAGATCGATACAGCCCCAAGTCGTATAACCAAGCAAGTCAACTCCATCTTGGTAAATGGCATCTCGCATAGCCTTGATGTGAGCTTCTAAGTAAGCAATCCGATAGTCATCTGCTACATAACCATTTTCATCCGGTGTATCCATAGCACCGAGTCCATTTTCTACGATGAACATAGGCTTTTGGTAACGATCCCAGATGGCATTGAGGGTGATGCGAAGGCCAAGTGGGTCAATCTGCCATCCCCATTCTGAGGATTCAAGATAAGGATTTTTGAGAGAGGCAAAAACATTTCCAGCAGTTAATTCTTTAACTTCTGGATCACCTGACGCCACTCGACTTGCATAGTAAGAGAAGGAAACAAAGTCAACAGTATTGTTCTTCAACAAGTCCAGATCCTCAGCCGTCATTTGAATCTCAATCCCCTCACGCTCCCACTGCTTCTTGGCATAGTTTGGGTATTCCCCACGCGCTTGAACATCAATGAAGAAGTAACTCTTGCGGTCTTCCTCCATGGCTGCCCAGTAGTCTCTCGGATGGGCTGTGTTAGGATAGTATTGCCCTGCTGCCAACATACATCCCACCTTGTTTTCTGGGTCAATTTCGTGGGCAATTTTCGTCGCAAGGGTTGAAGCTACTAGCTCATGGTGGGCAGCCTGATATTTAACCTGTTCTTGATTTTCTCCTTCTTCAAAACAGAGTCCAGCTCCCATAAAGGGTGCATGGAGAATCATGTTGATTTCATTGAAGGTTAGCCAGAATTTGACCAAGCCCTTATAGCGGGTAAAGAGTGTGCGACAAAGTTTTTCATAGAAGTCTAACATCCGACGATTGCGCCAACCACCGTATTCTTCAATCAAGTGCATAGGACAGTCGAAATGCGTAATGGTAACCAGAGGTTGGATTCCATACTTATAACATTCCTTAAACAAGTCCTCATAAAAGGCTAGACCAGCTTCATTTGGCACTGTTTCGTCGCCCTTAGGAAAAATCCGAGTCCAAGCAATGGAAAGTCGATAAGTCTTAAAGCCCATCTCTGCAAAAAGAGCAATATCTTCCTTGTAATGATGGTACATATCAATGGCTTCTTTGGCTGGGTAAAAATAGTCCTCCTCAAACGAAAACATCTTTTTCTGACCTGTGATAATGGCTTCACGATCTGGTCCAATGGGTACCACATCAACGTTAGCTAAACCACGCCCATCGAGATTATAAGCACCCTCACATTGATTAGCTGCCGTAGCACCACCCCAGAGGAAGCCCTCTGGAAATTGTAGTATTTCTGTCATCACTTTACCTCACTTGATTTGCTAGTTCTATTATACTAAAAAGGGGACAAAAAGTTTGGAACTATCTGGGTAATGATGTCCTGAGCTTGCTCAAATGTACGAAAAAAAGACTGAAACCAGTCTTCTTTTTAAATCAAAGCTGTAATAGCTGTCACTAGGCCAAAAACGATACCTGGTGCATTGGCAGCAGCAAGGGGGATATCTCTTTCTTTTTTGAAAAGACCGTAGTAAACCCAGAGACTACAGTTGATGGCAGCAACCAAGGGCTGGATGAAATTTCCTTTTTGACCAGCCAGATTGTTCATGATTTGTGGGAAGTAAGACACATACATCATAACAGACATAAAGGTCGCTACCCAACCTAAAATTTTCATTTGTTTTTCAGACATTTTCAAAACCTCTTTCATTTTTACTGAATCTTATTTTAAAATATTCTTTCAAAACAATCAAGTCTTTAAAACTTTTGTTATAAAGATATAAACTATCACAATCTTGTTATAAGAAAGAGGGAACAGAAAAAAGACCGAATTGCTCCGTTCTGTTTACTCAATCAAATATTAGAAAATGAATACTCCTTTTCAATGAATCGATTGATTGATGGTAAATAAGCCGTTAGAAATTATTGACAGTATCGAAATTTTCTAGTAAAATGAATTTTGTTAATACCTAAATGGTGTGTAGTTTTCTATCAACATAGTCAGGAGAAAAGGAACTTATGCTAAAAAAATTTAATGAATTGTCACTGAAAGATAAGGCTTATCTAATTGGCGGTTTGAGCTTATTAGTCATTGTGATCTCATTTGGTCTACTCAATCGTCAAACAGTAACTGTCAGTCTTGTCTTTACACAACTATCTGCTCCCTTGATTTTGGTGATTTTTACTTGTCTAGTAATCGGGATCATTGCTGGTAGTGCTATTGGTATTAGCTATCACCATAACAAGACTCAAGATCTGAGAAGCCGCATTGCTGAAGCAGAAGCGACTATCAATATAAAAGACAGGGAGCTTGTCCAGTACGAGGAACAGGTGCAACAATTAAAACAGGAAGCCAAACAATAAGTGTAGAAATCATAACCACCCGTGAAAACGGGTGGTTTTTTGTCTCGCACCTAACGGAGCGAGACGGACTGAAAGTCGCATAAATACAAAAAAGATCGAATTGCTCCGATCTTTTTAAGTTTCACTCCAAGAATGTTTAGATAAAAAATTTGATAATAGAATTACCTACTTCATACGATAAAAATCAAGCACTAGACCAGCAGGACCTTTAACTAATAAGGACTCTGTTCCCCAATCGGTTACAGTTGGACCGTTTAAAACCTGGATACCAAGCTCGTTCAACCGTTTGTAGTTCTGGTCTACATCCTCAACCTCGATATGAATAATGATTCCTGACTGAAAATCTTCCAAAGGAATCAAATGATTTTGGGACAACATCAGACAGTGACTGCCAATCGTAAATTGAGCAAAACTGTCATCAACATAATCGGATTTTTTATCCAAAATACGCTCCAAGTCAGCACATACTTGGGGAACATCTGAAACGATAATATCTAATTGATTTAAATTCATTTACTATCCTCCATAAAAAGACCGGATTGCTCCGATCTTTTCAAGTTTCTCTCTATGAAAATCAAAGAATAAACAAGGCATCAAACCGCAGGCAGTACTGGAGTACGGCAAGGTGAAGATAACGCAGTTTACATTTGATTTTCGACGAGAGAAATTATTTAATTGCGCGTGATTGCAATCCTTCTTCTTCCAAGAAGAGGCGGAATGGTACGAGTTCTTCTGCTTCGTATTTTTCCTTGAAAGCTTTGATTGCTTCCTCTGAGTGAAGTTTTGGATCCAATTCAAGTACTTCTACTGGAAGTGGACGGTGTTCAGTGATGCGAGCATCGATAACGACAGTTTTACCTTCTTTGCTCAATTTAACAGCTTCTGCAACAACTGCATCGATGTCTTCGATACGGTCAACTGTAAATCCAACAGCTCCTTGAGCTTCAGCGATTTTCGCATAGTCAGCATTAGGGAAGTCACAACCAAACAAGTGTTTGTTTGTGTCTTCGTATTTGTCCTTGATGAAGGCATATTTACCATTTGAGAAGACAACGTTGATAACTGGAAGGTCGTATTGAACGTTTGTGATAACGTCTGGGTAGCACATGTTGAATGCACCGTCACCCATGATGTTCCATACTTGGCGATCTGGATTGTCTTTCTTAGCAGCGATACCACCAGGAAGGGCAATACCCATTGTCGCAAAGAGTGGAGATGTACGCCACATGTTCTTAGGTGTCATGTGAAGGTGACGAGTAGATGTTTGAGTAGTGTCACCTACGTCAATTGAATAGATAGCGTCTTGATCAGCATGTTTGTTGATTGCATTGTAAACTTGATACAATTGCAATTCACCCTCAGTTTTACCTTCGATTTTGTTCATGTAATCACGCCAGTTTTGGTTATTCTTAACGTTTGCACGCCACCATGGAGTAGATTCAACTGGGTTCACTTTGTCAAGGATTGCTTTCGCTGCTTGACCTGCATCACCAAGGATTGAAGCGTCTAGGGCATGACGTTTACCAAGTTTGTAAGGGTCGATATCGACTTGGATGAATTTTTCAGTGTTCTTGAAGGCTTCGTAAACTTCAGCAAATGGGAAGTTTGAACCAAGGAAAAGAACTGTGTCTGCTTCAAAGACCACTTCGTTGGCTGGTTTCCAACCAACACGGTAAGCAGAACCTGTCAAACCTTCATAGTTCCATTCGAAAGCTTCAAAGTTTTTACCAGTTGTGATGATTGGTGCTTTGATTTTACGTGACAATTCAGTAATCACTTCACCAGCTTTAACACCACCGTAACCAGCATAGATAACTGGACGTTCAGCATTGTTCAAGATTTCAACAGCTTTGTCGATTTCAACTTCGTTCAAAGCAGGAGCGATGAATGAACGCTCGTATGAACCTGATCCATAGTATGAGTTTTCGTCGATTTCTTGGAAACCGAAGTTTACTGGGATTTCAACAACGGCTGGACCTTTTTTAGAAACTGCAGCACGGCAAGCTTCGTCAATAACTTTTGGCAATTGCTCAGCGTAAGCTACACGTTTGTTGTAAACAGCGATACCGTTGTACATTGGGTTTTGGTTCAATTCTTGGAAAGCATCCATGTTGAGTTCGTTAACTGGACGTGATCCAAGGATTGCTAGGAATGGAGTGTTATCCATAGCTGCATCGTAAACACCGTTAATCAAGTGAGTCGCACCTGGACCACCTGAACCAACTGCAACCCCGATTGAGCCACCGAATTTAGCTTGCATAACCGCTGCAAGAGCACCTGTTTCTTCGTGGCGAACTTGCAAGAAGCGGATATCTTTGTCTTCAGCCAAAGCGTCCATCAATGAGCTGAGTGTTCCTGATGGGATACCGTAGATTGTGTCTACGCCCCATGTTTTCAATACGTTAAGCATTGCTGCAGATGCAGTAATTTTCCCTTGAGTCATAATGATAACTCTCCTTCAAATATTTTTAAATCTACTAAAAAAGGTTTCATATAGTTTTTGAAAACGTTTCAGTAAATTTTTACAATACTAATTTATCACATTTATTTTGACTTTACTAAGAATCTGCTCAGAAGTTTTTATTCTCTATTACAGTACAGTTTGAAAACGTTTTTAACTTCTGTTTTATAATACTCAATGAAAATCAAAGAGCAAACTAGAAAGCTAGTCGCAGGTTGATCAAAGCACAGCTTTGAGGTTGCAGATAAAGCTGACGTGGTTTGAAGAGATTTTCGAAGAGTA
>NZ_JVLI01000143.1:0-5937 GCF_001072315.1 Streptococcus pseudopneumoniae
TACTCTTCGAAAATCTCTTCAAACCACGTCAGCTTTATCTGCAACCTCAAAGCTGTGCTTTGAGCAACTTGCGGCTAGTTTCCTAGTTTGCTTTTTGATTTTCATTGAGTATAAAAACCTTCTCATAAGCTTTTCTTGTTTTAAAGAAGAATTCAATCCTTCATCTGACTCTCTGCATCGGCCACGACTTGTTCTAGACTAGTCTGATCAAGTTCAGCCTCCATAGCCAGTTGTATTCTCTCCAATTTTTGATCCAAAACATCATGAATATGAGCTCCAACTGGACAATTTGGATTCGGATTGTCATGGAAACTGAAGAGTTGACCAGTCTTACCAAGACACTCAACCGCCTGATAAACATCTAATAGACTAATGTCTTTGAGATCCTTAACAATCTCTGTTCCCCCTGTTCCACGCGCTACTGAAATCAGCTCTGCCTTCTTCAACTGGGACAAGGTTTTTCTGATAATGACAGGATTGACCCCGACACTAGCAGCCAGAAAATCACTGGTCACCTTGCTTTCCTTCCCCTTGAGGGCAATGATTATCAGCATATGAGTCGCAATGGTAAATCTACTTGGAATTTTCATCCTCTTCTCCTTTTTACGAGGCTCCCCTGCCTCTACTCTTCTTTTTCTTTTATTATACCCTTTTTAGTTGTAATGTCAATCGTTACCACCTTTCAACCAGACATCTAACTCCCTATCATAACCCTCTTTCTGGGCCAATTCTCTCAGAAATTCCTGATGATGAGTATGGTGGATCCCATTGACCAGACTTTCATAGTAAACCTCAAAATAGGGAAGTTTGAGGTCTTTAGCCAACTGCAATTCAGCTGCCACATCGTAGTCCACCCGTCGGAAGTCCATATCTACCAAGCCCTTGTCATCAAACTCCAAAATCATATACTGCGCTCGCAAGTCCTTCCGTAGCTGGGCATCTATAAAGAAAGGTTGCCCAATCGAACCCGGATTTACAATCAATTGCCCACCAGTCCCGTAACGAAGCAACTGCTGGTGAATATGACCATAAACAGCAATATCACAAGGCGGATTGGTCACCAAGCGGTCAAAATCCTCTTGCGCTCCAGTATGAATCAACTCTCTCCCCCAGTTCTTATCAGGCAGATGATGGCTAATTCCCACCGTCAAATCCCCAAACTGACGATGAAGCTGGAGGGGTTGATTGTGGAGCACTTCAATTTCTTCTAGGGAAATTTCCTCTAAAACATACTGGCACTGGCGCAAGAGATAGCGTTGACTAGGACGAGTGCTATCCAATTCCTTGCGGACACCATGCCAAAGACTGTCTTCCCAGTTTCCCAAAACTCTAGCCGTAATCGGTAGTTGAGCCAACAAGTCCAAAATCCTTCTACGTCCTGTCCCTGGCATGAGAATATCTCCCAAAAGCCAGTATTCATCCACTCCTAGCTGCCGAGCATCTGCCAAAACAGCCTCCAAGGCGGTGGTATTTCCATGAATATCTGAAAGAAGAGCTATTTTCGTCATATCCATCTCCTCGTTTTTTCTCTTGCAATAAGTATAACATAAAAAGTCATAGCTAGAGAAATCTAGCTTTTTTTGATATACTAGATAGAGATATTAGACAAGAGGAAACGAATGACCCCGAATAAAGAAGATTATCTAAAATGTATTTATGAAATTGGCATAGATTTGCATAAGATTACCAACAAGGAAATTGCAGCTCGTATGCAAGTCTCTCCCCCTGCCGTAACTGAAATGATTAAACGGATGAAGGGTGAAAATCTCATCCTTAAGGACAAGGAAGCTGGCTATCTACTGACGGACCTCGGCCTCAAACTGGTCTCTGAGCTCTACCGTAAACACCGCTTGATTGAAGTTTTTCTAGTTCATCATTTAGACTATACAAGTGACCAGATTCACGAGGAAGCTGAGGTCTTGGAACACACTGTCTCTGACCTGTTCGTGGAAAGACTGGATAAACTGCTAGGTTTCCCAAAAACCTGCCCCCACGGAGGAACCATTCCTGTCAAGGGAGAACTCCTAGTTGAAATCAATAACCTACCACTAGCTGATATCAAGGAAGCTGGCGCCTATCGCCTGACTCGGGTGCATGATAGTTTTGACATTCTCCATTATCTGGACAAGCACTCACTTCGCATCGGTGATCCGCTCCAAGTCAAGCAGTTTGATGGCTTCAGCAATACCTTCACTATCCTCAGTAAAGAAGAGGATTTACAAGTAGGTATGGACATTGCCAAACAACTCTATGTCGAGAAAATCGACTAATTTATCAAGTCCCCTACCAACCCTGAAAGTTTGATTTTCAGGGTTTTCTTATCTATTTTTTATATCAAAAAAGATAGTAAACGCTTTCACACTTCGACTAAATATTGTATAATAATTATATACAATATTACATCACTAACAGATGAAAGAAGGAGGGCTTATCATGAAAAAAATCATCTATATCAAAACCATTGAGCTCCTTGTCATTGATGGAATCATGTTAGCATTTTTGACATTTAAAGAGGGACTTACTTGGGATTGGATTTTGATTTATAGCGGTTGGCTCATTTTCTTTCATCCTGTGCTATTGGCCTATCTTTCAAACCAGCTTTGTGACTACTTTAGTCAACTCTATTCCCAGATTAGACCGAGATTCTGGCGTTTTGCTTTACAAATTCTCCTATGGGATAGCCTGATGATTCTCTCCTTGGTGTCTTTAAGTGATATTCCACTTTTCCTTCAGGGAACTCTCCTCATCCTAGGACATCTCATCCCTTCCTATCGCATCTGCCAAAGCCTGAAAAGAGACTTCCCCCAAGCATATCAAGAACCGATTTCTTTTTGGAGTATTTTATGATCGATGAGAAAGACCAAGCCGACTGGGCTTGGTCTTTCTTATCTCTTTTTAGTATCTAGGATAATGGTAACAGGTCCGTTATTAACCAGCTCAACCTGCATATCTGCTCCAAAGATACCTGTCTGAACGGGCACTTCTTGCGCTAATTTTTGATTGAAAGCATCATAGAAGTCTGATGCCATATCAGGTTTAGCTGCCCCTGTAAAGGCTGGACGATTGCCTTTCTTAGTATCCGCAAAGAGGGTAAACTGAGAAATAGAGAGGATTTCTCCTTCAATATCTTTGACAGACAGGTTCATCTTGCCTTCTGCGTCTGAAAAAATCCGCATATTGACCAGTTTTCTCACAGCATAGTCCAAATCTTCCTCTTGGTCCTCTGGTCCAACACCAACCAGCAATAAAAGTCCCTGATTGATTTTTCCCTGAATCTGGCCTTCTATACTCACTTGGGCTTTTTTAACCCGTTGGATAATGATTTTCATAATAGCCTTTCTAGTAAGAGCTAGGACAACTAGCCGTTGGTCCGTTTGACAGAGTAAACTTCTGGCACACTCTTAATTTTATCGACAACCGTGGTCAGTGTAGAGAGGTTGGCAATACCGAAGGACACATGGATATTAGCAAACTTCATATCCTTGGTTGGTTGGGCATTGACCGTTGAAATATTCTTGGTTGTATTTGAAAGAACTTGCAGTACATCGTTCAACAGTCCTGTACGGTTGAGACCGTAGATATCGATATGGGCCATATACTCCTTATTTGAGCTAGAGTACTGGTCTTCCCATTCCACATCAAGGAGACGTTGCTCGTAGTTTTCTTGGGCACGCAGGTTCATACAGTCCACACGGTGAATAGCCACACCACGACCCTTGGTAATGTAGCCAACAATATCGTCACCAGGCACGGGGTTACAACACTTAGCAATCCGCACTAGGAGACCAGAAGCACCTTCAATAACCACTCCCCCCTCATGCTTGACCTTGAGAGTTTCTTTATTTTCAACCTTGACCTCGCCACCTTTGACAAGCTCCTCTGCCTCAGCCTTGGCCTTGGCACGCTCTTCCTCACGGCGTTCCTTTTCAGTCAGACGGTTAAAGACGGTAATCGCACCGATTTCCCCAAAACCAATGGCCGCAAAGAGGGAGTCTTCTGTCTTGTAACTGGTCTTTTGCAGAACTTGATCCATGTGGCGCTTGTCCATAAATTTATTTGCCACATAGCCATTTTCTTGGAACTGAGCCATCAGCATCTCACGACCCTTGTTGACAGACAATTCCTTATCTTGGTTTTTAAAGAACTGGCGAATCTTATTGCGCGCCTTGCTAGTCTTGACCATATTGAGCCAGTCACGGCTAGGTCCAAAGGAGTTCGGGTTGGCGATAATTTCAACCTGATCCCCTGTCTTTAACTTGGTTGTCAGTGGAACCATGCGGCCATTGACCTTGGCACCAGTTGCTTTTTCACCGACCTTGGTATGGATTTCGTAGGCAAAATCAATCGGTCCTGAATCTTTGGGAAGAGAACGGACAGCTCCATCTGGGGTAAAAACGTAAATCTCCTCAGCCAAATAGTTTTCCTTAACAGAGTCCACAAATTCCTTAGCATCATCAGCCTGGTCTTGGAGCTCCATCATCTCCTTGATCCAGTTCATTCCAATAGCTGATTCCTTGCTGTTAACTTGCCCCTTTATACCTTTCTTATAAGCCCAGTGAGCCGCAACCCCGTACTCAGCCACCTCGTGCATTTCCTTGGTTCGAATCTGGAATTCAATCGGCCCTTTTGGTCCATAAACAGTCGTATGGATAGACTGATAACCATTGGCCTTGCGGTTGGCAATATAGTCTTTGAAGCGACCTGGCATCGGTTTCCAAAATTCATGCACGTAACCAAGCATGGCATAAACATCACTTTGGGTATCTAAAATACAACGAATAGCAATCAGATCATAGATTTCCTCAAACCGTTTTCTCTTGTCCTGCATTTTGCGGAAAATTGAGTAAATATGCTTGGGACGACCATAAATCTTCCCTTTCAAGTGACGTTCTGTCGTATACTCCTCTAATTTTGTGACTACCTCATCCACCAAGGCCTCACGCTCCCTGCGCTTTTCCTTCATCATATGGGTAATCTTGTAAAACTCCGTTGGATTGAGATAACGGAAAGACAAGTCTTCTAATTCCCATTTGACACTGGAAATCCCCAAACGATGGGCAAGTGGGGCATAGATTTCCATGGTTTCTTTGGAAATACGCTCCTGCTTGTCTCTTCGAAGATGTTTCAGGGTCCGCATATTGTGCAAGCGGTCAGACAGTTTGACCAAAATAACGCGGATGTCCTCAGACATGGCCATGAGCATCTTGCGATGATTTTCCGCTAATTGCTCCTCGATCGATTTGTACTCGACCTTGCCAAGCTTGGTAACTCCGTCAACAATCACCCGCACATCAGGACCAAACTCTCTTTCCAAATCGTCCAAGGTCGCATCTGTATCCTCCACCACATCATGCAAGAATCCACAAGCTACTGTTACAGCATCCAGCTTTAGCTTAGCTAAAATACCTGCCACTTGGATAGGGTGAATGATATAAGGCTCGCCTGATTTGCGATATTGACCACTGTGGCATTCAACAGCATAGACCAAGGCCTTATGGACAAAATGAACATCCTCTTCCGTTAAATATTCTTTGGTTAAAGCGACAACTTCTTCGCCTGTTAAATTCACTTCTTTCGGCATCTCTACTCTCCAATTCTTCCTACCATTTTATCACTTTTTTAAGAATATGAAAACTAGATTGGAACAGAATAAGAAAAAAATAATTCAAAATTGCTTGATAATTCTGAATTATTGGCCCATAATATACTACGAAGTTAGATTTTAAACTTAGGTGATAGAAGGAGAGATAGAAGAACGGAAACCATATTGTAACCCAAAGACTTTCTGATTTCCCCAATTCCATTGAAGATACGAAAGATAAACGGTGGAACTCGTATCACATACACTGGTACCTTGACTGGATTTTGGAATTAATACTCAATGAAAATCAAAGAGCAAACTAGGAAACTAGCCGCAGGTTGCTCAAAGCACTGCTT
>NZ_JVLI01000144.1:0-222 GCF_001072315.1 Streptococcus pseudopneumoniae
GGTCAGCCAGTTCAAAGTCATACCGATAATCCGAAACCAAGCAGTACAGATAAACCAAGTTCAACACCAAGTTCAACCATTAAACCAAACTTTAATCTCAATACGCCGACACCGAATCGAGGAACTGGAGGAGCCTATACAACGGATGATGGGTATGTCTTTAGTCCGACAGATGTGATTGAAGATACAGGAGATGCTTTTGTTGTACCGCACGGCAATCAT
>NZ_JVLI01000145.1:0-31301 GCF_001072315.1 Streptococcus pseudopneumoniae
AGCTTCGCCTTGCCGTAGATATATGTAACTGACTTCGTCAGTCTTATCTACAACCTCAAAGCATTGCTTTGAGCAACCTTCGGCTAGCTTCCTAGTTTGCTCTTTGATTTTCATTGAGTACAATATTCCCTCTCACAATGAAAACGAACAAATGACATGTTTGTTCGTTTTTGCTTGAATGGTAAGATTTACAGAGGAAAATCTAAAAAATAGAGAAATTTAGACTTTCGAAATATGCTATAATAAAGAAAATAAAAACAAGAGGTTTATCATGACAAAATTATATGGAAGCTTGGAAGCGGGCGGTACAAAATTTGTCTGTGCTGTCGGTGATGAAAACTTTAATGTTGTGGAAAAAACACAATTTCCAACAACAACTCCAATCGAAACAATCGATAAAACCATCGAGTTCTTCTCAAAATTCGATAACCTTGCTGGTCTTGCAGTTGGTTCATTTGGTCCGATTGATATTGATAAAAACTCAAAAACTTATGGCTTTATCACGACGACTCCAAAACCAAACTGGGCAAATGTGGACTTGCTTGGTGCCCTTCGTCGTGCCCTCAACGTGCCTATGTACTTTACTACAGACGTAAACAGCTCTGCTTATGGTGAAGTGGTTGCCCGTAACAATGCTGGTGGCCGTATCGAAAACTTGGTTTACTACACAATCGGTACAGGTATCGGTGCAGGTGTTATCCAACGTGGTGAGTTTATCGGCGGTGTGGGTCACCCTGAAATGGGTCATTATTATGTTGCTAGACACCCAATGGATATTGAAAAAGAATTCAACGGTGTTTGTCCTTTCCATAAGGGATGTCTGGAAGGCTATGCAGCTGGTCCAAGTTTGGAAGCTCGTACAGGTGTTCGTGGGGAAAATATTGAACTCAACAACCCTGTTTGGGATGTTCAAGCCTACTATATCGCTCAAGCTGCGGTTAATGCGACAGTGACTTTCCGCCCAGACGTGATTGTCTTTGGTGGAGGGGTCATGGCTCAACAACACATGCTGGACCGTGTCCGTGAGAAATTTACAGCTCTTCTCAACGGCTACCTACCAGTACCGGATGTGCGTGACTACATCGTCACTCCAGCAGTCGCAGGAAATGGTTCTGCTACTCTTGGGAACTTTGTCCTTGCAAAAGAAGTTTCAAAATAAAGCACAAAATCCGCTTGGGCAACCAAACGGATTTTTTACGTGTCAAAGCATTTGCCAGAAGAAGTCGATAATATAGGTCAGACCGTAGGTATAAACCACGAGGGTAAAGGGCTTGGTCAGAATGATGATGGTCATATAGCGCTTGAAGCTCATCTTGGTCAGGGCAGCCAGCATACAGAGAAAGTCAGCTGGACTAATGGGCCAAATCATCATAAAGATAAAGAAACGGTCAAAACGATTGCCCTTATCTAGCCAGCCGATGTACTTGTCATAGGTGCGCTTGCTGACGACAGACTGGACAAAGGCAGCCCCATAGAGGCGCACCAGATAAAAGATAATGTCACAGCCAATCACGATACCGATATAGTTGTAGATCGTACCGATGATGTGACCGTAGATAAAGACACCAGCCACCGAGGTCAAGGCTCCTGGAATGATAGGGACGACCGTTTGTAAAATCTGTAAAAAAATAAAGAGAGGTGGCCCCCAGATACCTGCTTGCTGGATAAAGGCAGAGAGGGTTTCCTTAGACTGTAAAATCCCAGCCTGATAAGCCCAAATACAGAAAA
Source organism: Streptococcus pseudopneumoniae (assembly GCF_001072315.1). Classification (GTDB taxonomy): domain Bacteria; phylum Bacillota; class Bacilli; order Lactobacillales; family Streptococcaceae; genus Streptococcus; species Streptococcus pseudopneumoniae_R. The sequence continues at coordinate 1,729 of NZ_JVLI01000145.1, forward strand.
TCAAACTCCCAACCCCACCGACAATCGATGAGATATTGATAACTTGCTGCAGAAGGGGAGAAACAGCTTTCATTTGTTTATCCTGTGACATGTAAACTCCTCATAGATAGTATAACTCTACTATACCATATTTTGGAGGAGAAAGGGGGAAGATTGCTTTTGTGATGGGAATAGTGATGGAATTTGAGGCTAAACATGCTATAATAAAGGGAGCAGACATGTAGCAAAGGAGAGAGTATGATGCAGGTAAAACCAGAACTGGAGATAGAAAAACAACTGATCAACCAACTGGTGACTGGGGAAAGTCAATGGACTTACAGAGATGACCTTAAAACAGAAGAGCAGTTATGGGAAAACTTCTTTGAAAAGCTAGCCCAGAACAATGTGGCTCTATTGGCAGATCATCCCCTGACAGAACAGGAAAAACGCCAGATAAAGAATCAACTGAACTTTGTTAGCTACTATGATGCGGCCAAGTGGTTGGTCGGCGAAAATGGCATTGCCAAGGTTGAGGTTCAGAGAGAAGATGCTAGTTTGGGGACTATCCGTTTATCAGTCATCTGGCGAGACAATATCGCAGCTGGTAAGTCTAGTTATGAGGTTGTCAACCAAGTCGAGAGAGATAAGATAAATCCTCAGGATCAAGACCGCAGGCTAGATGTGACCCTTTTGATCAATGGCCTTCCAATGATTCAGATTGAGCTTAAAAGTCCCCGAGTTGCTTTTTTAGATGCTTTTCATCAAATTAAAAAATATGACCGCGAAGGCAAGTTCCGTGGCATCTACTCTAGCTTACAGATGTTTGTTGTGACCAATAAAGTAGACACACGCTATATCGCTGCAGCTAGAGAAAATAAACTCAACAAGCAATTTCTAACCAAGTGGGTGGATAAGGACAACCAACCCATAACGAGCTTGACCAGTTTTGCTCACGAGGTTCTTTCTATCCCTCGTGCCCACCAGATGGTTATGCAGTATTCTGTCCTTGATGATAGCAAGAAGGCTCTTATCCTCTTGCGTCCTTACCAGATCCATGCCATCGAAGCAGTGCAAGAAGCCTCTCGCCAGCAAGCATCAGGATATGTCTGGCACACGACAGGTTCAGGTAAGACCCTGACTTCTTATAAGGTAGCTCGGAATCTCCTCCAGATTCCTTCAATCCAAAAGACGATTTTTGTCGTTGACCGAAGGGACTTGGACCAACAGACTACTTCGTCCTTTCTCTCCTATGCGACCAATGATGTCATTGATATTGATGAGACGGATAATACTCATGATTTGGTCAAGCGACTAGGAAGCAATGATAAGCGTGTGGTGGTCACTACCATCCAGAAAATTACCACCATGATGCGTAAGTTTGAACAAGGTCTTTACCAAAGAGATGCGGACAAAATCAAGGGTCTTCGAGTGGCCTTTGTCGTGGATGAATGCCACCGTGCCATAACACCTCAAACACAAAAAGATATTAAGGCCTTTTTCCCACAGTCTCTCTGGTATGGTTTTACAGGCACACCTATCTTTAAGGAAAATAAACGCCAGCAAGTCGGCGATCTAGCTCAAACCACCCAGCAACAGTACGGTGACCGTCTCCATGAGTATACAGTCAAGGAAGCCATCCATGACGGAGCTGTCTTGGGCTTTAAGGTAGACTATCGCAATACCCTCATCACGGATAAATCTGAAAATGACATACTAGATACTGTCTACGAGGACGAGGAGCACATGCTGGAAGTCTTGGATGCCATTATCAATAAATCCCGTCAACAGTTAGGCTTCCAAAAAGGAGTTGGTAAGACCTACAATGCTATCCTGACCGTCAAGTCAATACCTCAAGCCCAATCCTACTATGACCTACTCAAACGTGTCAAGTCTGGGGAGACGAGAGTTAAGGTATCGGAAAGGGTTAAGCAGGTCCTTCCTGACTTTCCAAAGGCGACCATCACCTACTCGGTCACAGAAAATGAAGAAGACTCAAGAGCCACCCAAGACCACATGAAGCAGGTCTTAGAGGACTATAACAAAGAGTTTGATACCCACTTTACCATGGCGGATCTTCGTGGCTTTAATACGGATGTTAATAACCGTCTAGCTCGAAAACAGGACAAATACCTCTATCGCAAGGAGCAGTTGGACTTAGTCATCGTTGTCAATCGTCTCTTAACGGGATTTGATGCGCCTTGTCTATCGACTCTCTTTATCGACCGCAAACCCATGCAACCGCAGGACTTGATTCAGGCTTTTAGCCGAACCAACCGTATTTTTGATAGCAGTAAAACCTATGGTCATATCATCACCTTCCAAAAGCCCCTAGCCTTTAAGGAAGCAGTGGATAATGCCCTCAAACTCTACTCAAATGGTGGAGAAAACGAGGTCCTAGCTCCGAGTTGGGAAGAGGAGAAGAGAAACTTTTTGAGGAGTTGCAGTGATTTCCAAAATCTCATCACCGATGATTCTGAGGATGGACTCCAAATCGAGCAAATCTCTACACCTGAGTTGAGGAAACTAGCTAAAACCTATCAAGCCTTTGATAAATACTTAGCCTCTATCCGAGTGTACAAAGAGTATGATGAGGAAGAACTTTACAGTCAGACGGGACTTGATGGAGAGAAGTTGGAAAGGTATCTGGGCCTTTATCGAAATGTCCTTGCAGAATTAAAAAGCCGAGTAGAGGATGATGACGATGGAGAGCCACTTGATATCCACTATGAACTGGAGTCTATCCAAGTGGACGAAATTAACTATGCCTATATCTTGACCTTGATCCAAAGCCTGATTGAGCAAGGTCAGAGTCAAGAAAAGAACCTAAGCGTTCAAGATAAGGAAGCCGTGGATAACTATATTCAGAGTCTTGAGAAGACCAATCCAAATCTTGCCCAGATCATTACTGAACTGTGGAGAGAGGTACAAGAACATCCAGAAAGCTATCGTGGTCAGTCTATCGCAAATATCTTGGATCAGATGATCGAGGCTGTCATCCAGCAACATATCCAAGTCTTTAGCAAGCGCTGGTATGTCGGGGAGGATGAACTCCGTTACTATGTCGAACACTACCGTAAGGGAGCTAAAAAACAACTAGGAGAAAGCCAGCTGACCAAGAGCCAGCGTTATCATGACTATAAGCTAGAGGTGGCGGATGCCCTCAATCCTCTCCTCTATAAAAAACAAATCAAGGAAGCCTATACCCAGCTAGTAGAGGAAGTCATTGAGCCTTTGAGGGTTGGAAGATAGTAAAACTTTGGAGGAAAAAGTATGAATTGGACTACCATTTTTGCGGGAATCGCAGCATTTGTTTCAATTGTGAATATTTTTGTAACTATTAGAAATAATAAGGCTCAAATAGAAGCCCAGATTATCTCAAGTTCTCGTGTTCAGTGGATTAAGGAAGTTAGAGAAATCTACTCGAATTTTATTAAATTAAGTACAGAGTTTCATAATGAGTTATTGTTTTTAAGAGTATGTGATAATGAAGAAAATTTTGATAAAAATTTTAATATGTTGAGAGGAAATTTGTGGTCAAGTTATTATCAATTAATTTCTTATTTCCCTAAAAAAGACAGTGATGGAAGAAACTTTGAGATTGTAAGTATATTTAATGAATTAGTTAATTTTCTGGAAGAAAAATTAGAGTATTCCTATGGAGATATCACTTTTTCGGAGTTTGTACCAAGTTTTCAGGAATTGCAAAGATATGATGTTCCTGAACAATATAAAGCTATGCTGAATATAGTTTCTGATGAATTTTCTTGTTATATGAAAGCGGAATGGGTGAAAGCAAAATTAGAGGTGGAGAACCAATTTAAGTTCTCCAAGTAATAAAATAACAGGTGTTGTCTAGTAAAGTACAATGCCTGTTATTTTTGTTTATCTGTCCCTAAATTGACATTTTTGTCCCATGGTGTTATACTTAGTTTAGTATTTAAAATGGAGGTCTAGCAATGAAAAAAAAGCAAGTGATTAACTTAATTAGGTATTTTACAGAGAAGAATGAGTCTGGATTCAGGACTGAAGCGTATGAAATAGCAAAATCATTTGATAAAAGTGGAGACTATCAGTTAGCTGAATATATAATGGCATTGCTATCAGATGCTAATACTTTTGTTCCACAAATGAATAAAGAAGATATTGAATCGTTGAGGAAGGTTTCACTGCTGAACTTAGAATCATTGCCTTTGCCAGAACCTATCTCAAAAGATGTGATTGGGATAGTGAATGCTGTTCGGAGGAATATTGGAGTAAATAAGTTTCTCTTTGAAGGGGCACCAGGGACTGGGAAGACAGAGACAACAAAACAAATAACTCGCCTATTGGAACGAGAACTTTATATTGTAGATTTTGAAGCAATAGTTGATAGTAAATTAGGACAAACGTCAAAGAATATTGCTTCACTCTTTAAGGAAATAAATAGTTTTTCTAAACCTAACAGAGTAGTTATATTGTTTGATGAAATAGATGCTATTGCTTTAAATAGATTAGATACCAATGACTTGAGAGAAATGGGAAGAGCAACTTCTGCTATATTGAAGGGAATAGACTCACTAAATAATGAGGTTGTTTTAATTGCTACGACTAATCTGTTTGATGTTTTTGATAAAGCTTTAATAAGACGTTTTGATGCAGTAATTAATTTTAATAATTATAATCAAGATGATTTATTAGATATTTCAAATATTTTAATGAGTGATATTTTAAAAGATTTTAAACAATCTGGGAAAAATAGTAAATTATTGAGAAAGATTATCTCTCTGATGAAACCTATTCCTTATCCAGGTGAACTAAAGAATATTTTAAAGAGTGCAGTAGCTTTTAGCAGTTTAACTGATAAATACGATTATTTGAGGCGAATCTTTACAAATGCATATAAATCTATAGATGAAGTTTCAATTGAAGAATTAAAAGAGCTTGGTTTCACAGTACGTGAAATAGAGATTTTGAAAGGTATTTCAAAAAGTCAGGTTTCAAGAGAGTTAAAAGGATGTTAAAGAATGAATGAATTATTGCAATTAAAGGGGCGTTTTGAGCAAAAATCAAGTAGTGGTCGACCAGGTTCTCCAAAGTTGTTGGCTAATCAAATTGTAAGTGAAAAAAAAATATTAAAATTAAAAAAAGAGCTCGAAGAACTTAAAGAATATTGGTCAAATATCTCATATTTTGAAGGAGCTTTAATTTCAGTAACTTATGTAGATGTTGTTGCAAAAAGTAGAAGAATGAGAGAACTATTTAAAAAAAATAGTAGAATTCAACCAAATGATTGCGTTGTTGGAGCCAAATTTATTGATAAAACTTCTACAGAGAAGCAACATGTTATTACTTATTACGTAGATTTAGATGTTTTGGATGAATCGATTAATACTTTGAATATAGTTGCATCATTACTTATTAAAGATTTCAATGGAGAAATTTCTACAGAAAAATTAAATTCGATTAGTGACAGGACAGATAATTATGAACCAGGAATAATTGCTAGAACAAAATTTTTACAAGCTATTGTAGACATTAGTTCGATTGAAAATTTTGCAATACCCAAAAATGAACTTGATGAACTAAGAACATCAATTATTAGTATCTTTGATACCAAAGTACCTACAAGTGAATTATTAAAGAGGGTTGGTTTAAATGTTCCTGATTACAGAGTGATTGATGAGACAACGATATTATTGACTCCGGATCAGTTAGAAATCTTAAATGAAAAGGCTCCTTATCTGATTTCTATGGCTACTACAGATTTATCGAAATTGGATACTCAGAATTTTGAAATTTTTGATAGCGGGCATAGAATGACAATTCCTTCACCTGCAGATGAACCGGTAGTCGGAGTTATTGATACTATGTTTGATAGTAGTGTTTATTTTTCTGAATGGGTGACATTTCAAGATAAGGTAAATGCCGATATTCCAATTAATCCAACTGATTATGAACACGGTACAGCTGTATCTTCGTTAATTGTTGACGGTGCTTCAATTAATCCAGAATTAGATGATGGTTGTGGTCGTTTTAGAGTTAAACATTTTGGAGTTGCAAGGGGTAGCAAGTTTAGTTCATTTTCTATACTTAAGTCAATTAAAGAAATAGTAGCAGAGAATAGAGATATTAAGGTATGGAATTTATCATTAGGGTCAGCATTAGAAATTCAAAAAAATTTCATTTCTCCAGAAGCTGCTTTGTTAGATAAAATACAATATGAATTTGATGTTATATTTGTGATAGCAGGAACAAATAAAAGAGTGAGTGATAAAGCTAGAATGAAAATAGGGGCACCAGCAGATTCGATAAATTCTCTAGTTGTGAATGCCGTTGATAAGGATAATAAACCAGCGACATACTCTAGAGAAGGTAAAGTGTTGTCCTTCTTTAATAAACCTGATATTTCTTATTTTGGAGGGGATGGGAAAAACAAAATAAGAGTTTGTATGCCTACAGGAGAATATTTTGTAGCAGGAACATCTTTTGCAGCACCTTGGATTACTAGAAAAATAGCATATTTAATCCATAAGATAGGGTTAAGTAGGGAGGTAGCGAAAGCTTTAATTATTGATTCTGCAATATCATGGTCAAAAGCAAATAGTTCTATGAATTTAATCGGGTATGGTGTAGTACCTCAAAAAATCGAAAATGTGCTTAACTCCCAAGATGATGAGATTAAGTTTGTTATATCTGGAGAATCAATCATGTTTGATACATACAATTATAATCTTCCAGTGCCTGTTGTTGATGATAAGCACCCTTACATTGCTAAAGCAACGTTGTGTTATTTTCCCAAGTGTTCTAGGAATCAAGGAGTTGATTATACAAATACAGAATTAGATATTTATTTTGGTAGACTTAATGGACAGAAAATAATTACTGTGAATGATAATAAACAAAATGATAATGTGTCTCTTTCTGAAACAGATGCTAGAGGATTGTATAGAAAATGGGATAATATCAAATCAATTATAGAGTACGTTAAACCAAATGGGCGAGCTAAGAAGGCATATGGTGATGGTTTGTGGGGGTTTAGTCTTAAAACTAAGGAACGACTTAACAATGGTGATGGTAGAGAACTTAGGTTTGGAATAGTTGTAACACTTAAAGAAATGAAAGGGATAAATAGGATTTCTGATTTCATTAGTCAATGTTCTATGCGTGGTTGGCTTGTGAATAGAATTGACGTTCAGGAAATGATTGATATTTATAATGTTGCTGAGGGAGAAATTCATTTTGAAGATTAATTTTATTAAAAAAAGCTTGATGAAGGTTAGATAAAAATATGATAAAGCAAGATATTCCTAAAATAAGATTCTATTCCTATCAAGGTTCTTGGACAGAAAATAGAATTGCAGATATAGTCAAAATATCTGCTGGTGGTGATGTAGATAAAGTAAAATTGAAGGAAAGTGGAAAATATCCTGTTATTGCAAATGCTTTGACAAACAAAGGAATCGTTGGATTTTATGAAGATTATAAAGTGAAAGCTCCTGCAGTGACTGTTACGGGTCGTGGAGATGTTGGATATGCAGTAGCAAGACATGAAAATTTTACTCCAATTGTTAGACTCTTGACTCTTCAATCGGAAAAAATTGATGTTGATTATCTTGAAAATCAGATTAATTCTATGAGAATTTTAAATGAATCTACGGGTGTTCCTCAATTGACAGCTCCACAACTTGGGAACTATAAAGTGTATTATCCTGAAATTGAAGAACAATCCGCCATCGGCTCCCTATTCCGCACCCTCGACGACCTTCTGGCTAGCTACAAGGACAATCTCGCCAACTACCAATCTCTCAAGGCGACCATGCTCTCTAAGATGTTTCCAAAAGATGGACAGACAGTTCCTGAGATTCGTTTGGATGGATTTGAAGGTGAGTGGAAAAGGAAGAATTTGTCAGAGGTTTGTAATATTAATTCTGGTAGAGATTATAAACATTTAAAGGATGGGGACATTCCTGTATATGGCACGGGTGGTTACATGCTTTCTGTAAATGATAAATTATCTGATGAGGATGCTATAGGTATTGGAAGAAAAGGAACTATAGATAAACCATATTTATTATCAGCACCTTTTTGGACTGTAGATACTTTATTTTATGTGACATGTAAAGTAGGCTATGATTTATATTATCTTTTCTTAATTTTTCAAAAAGTTCGTTGGAAAAAGTTTGATGAATCTACTGGTGTACCAAGTTTATCAAAGAAAACCATTGAAAAAGTTGTTTCAAAATTTCCATCACTTCCTGAACAGCAAGCCATCGGTGCCTATTTCTATAATCTCGATAACCTCATCAATTCTTACCAAGAAAAACTTTCTCAATTGGAAACACTCAAAAAGAAACTCTTGCAGGATATGTTTATTTAATATTTTTTATTTAACTGAAAGGAGCGAATTATGCCAGATACAACTTTTAACCGTGAAAAGAAAACAGATAGACCTGTTATTGCGCTATGCTATGATTTTGATAAGACACTTTCTCCAGATGATATGCAGGCTCAAGGATATATCCAAACAGTACAACCAGAAGGTAGCGATATGATTGGTGATTTCTGGAAGGAGTCAAATAGTCGTGCCGCAGCAAACAATATGGATAAAAACCTTGCTTATATGTATACAATGAAGAAAAAAGCACGTGGGCAAATTGTTTTTACAAAAGAGAAGTTAGCTGAGTATGGATCTCAGGTTGCACTTTTTCCAGGAGTAGAGGATTGGTTTAAACGCATAAGAGACTACGGAGCTGATAAAGGAATCATTGTCGAGCATTATATTATATCTTCAGGTTTAAAAGAGATGATAGAAGGAACTTCAATTGCAAAAGAGTTTAAAGAATTGTACGCAACTTCTTTCTATTTTGATGATGATGGAGTTGCTGTCTGGCCTGCTCAAGTAGTGAATTATACTAATAAAACACAGTTTCTTTTTCGTATCTCAAAGGGTGTCCTTGATGTTAATGATGAAGCGGTTAATGATTCTTTCGCACCTGACGAAATCAGAGTTCCATTTCGGAATATGGTTTATCTAGGGGACAGCGATACGGATATTCCTTGTATGAAATTGGTAAATTCTCAAGGCGGATATTCTATAGGTGTTTTTAATCCAGATGAAAAAGATAAAGTGAAGGCGAAAAATAAAGTCTATAAAATGATGAGGGATAATCGTATTTCTTATTTTGCCCCTGCAGATTATTCGGAAGGTAGCGAGCTTGATGAACTTGTGAAATTGATCATTGATAAAACTGTGTACAACGAAAAATTGTACAAGAAAAAATATATTAATCAGAAGGAAGCTATCGAACAAGAAAAACCAAGAGAAGAACAGGAGAAAATAGACTTGATTAACTCTTTGGAAAGTAGTGCTAGTTTCAAAAGTACTCATGCTATTATCGAGAAATTATCAAAATATACTAGTTGGAAACCAGAAGAAATAGAAGATCTCTTAGAAATTGCAGTGGAAAATACACAGGTATTACATATTTTGAATGACCAAGATATTAAAAAGTTTTACCAGTATATAATTGAACAACTCGGTAGCAATACTGATGAGTTAATTAGAGACAAAGTTGAAAATATTCAACAAAAATTTGAATCATAAATTGTAGATGAGAAGATTTAGGTGAGATATGGCGGAGAAAAATTTTATAGAACTAGATAAAATTGAAATTTTAACTGCTGCGCAAAATTTTGCAAATTTGTTAAACGAGAATAAGACTTATTTTCTAAATGGTACTTGGGGGTCAGGTAAGTCTACTTTTCTTAAAGAAGTTGACGATACGAAACAAGTTAAATTAGTAACCATTGATTTTTGGAGATTAAATGATAGTCGGTCAACTCTAGAGACAGTTTTTGCTAAGTTACATCCATATGTTTATTGGGGACTTAGATTAGTTGTGATTCTATGCATTGCATTATCAATCCTAATGACTAATGTAGTTGATTTGGGTCTAAGTGTTCTTGTACCTAATTGGGTTGTTTTGTTTGCAGGAGTAATTGCTTTAATAGTTGCAATCCATCAGTTTTTGAAAATAAAATCAGATGGAATTTATAGTTGGTTGTTGACTAAAAATTATCTTTCATGTAGGAAGAAAGTCTTAGTTGTTGATGATTTTGATAGAATGACTGAAGAACAGCAGGAAGCTAGTTATAAACTTTTCAGCTTACTTAATGGAAAACTTCCGATTATTTTCGTTGGAGATATCGATATAATTCATCGAAATAATAGTAATTATCTCTCAAAAATTATAGATCGACGAATTGAACTTCCATTTGTTCTCCATCCCACAAAAATATGGAGTGATTATTTCGAGCAATTGGAAAATAGATTAGAAATAAAGCTTTCTGATGTGTTTAAAGATGTGTTCATAAAAGATGGAAAAAATTTACGAGACAGAGAACGCTTTAATGATTATGTTAATCTGGAATTGATTGGACGTAATAAAGTGAAATATGTTCAAATTGAGCAACAACTAGTTGTTTTGTATCTTTTTCTATATTATCCAAAATTTTATGAAAGTCTAAAGACAGGTAAAGGTTCTATTGAAATAGATTCGAATAAACAATTATTAATTGAAGAACTTCATAATATTTTATTTAAAAAAAATGATTTATATCCTAGTTGTTATGTTTCAAATAGGGAAGGATACCTTATAAATGAAGTACCATCAAATAGACGCACTGATGAATTGATTAAGATTATTAATGATGGACAACAACTTTCTAATGAAATTTTACTTTCACAGAATGATTTCCTAGATTTTATCAATGGAGAATACGAAAAACTAACTAATCAACAACAAGATTTATTGTTTTCAAATGCTTTAAAATTATCTACTCACAGTGAAGATAACTTGTTAATAAATCTTATTTTACAGAAGAAGGTTAAGACTAAAATTCCTGAGTATAGGATAGGGACTCAAGATGTTAATACAGAATTAGTTGAAAATACTTATTTATTTTTAATGAAAGTTTTAGGTAAAACAGATGTAAGCGAGATATTCTATTTTATTTTCAAACATAAAATTTTTAGGTATCAAGATATGGTAGGTCTTGATATAGGATTAAGTCCTTACAATAAAGAATTCTCGTCATACAGGTGGAAATATATAATAATAATGATGCACTTGTATGAACTAGATAAAGTACTTCAATTTTTGGATTGGAGCAATACTATCTGGGAAGCTATAAATAAACTAAGTACAGAAGAGTTCCTCCGTTTTTGGCTAGAATTTGGATTTATAAGTAATAAAGATCCGAATAAACCTGGGTATGATTCTAAAAATAAAGAATATATTTTTGTAAAAGATTTTGACACTTATGCTGACGAAGCAGATATGATTTTCTTAAAAGAAAGTAATAAGAACAGATTAAACAAACTTAAAGAAGAAGGGTTCAAATTCGAAGATTAAAAGCTAAAAGGAGTTGCCATGGTATCTGTAACACAACGTATAAAAGAAATTAATCAACCTCGAGGTGGCTACTTGCCCATCAAGTTATTTTCAGCAGAGCGGTTCGAAGATCACAGAGTTCTGAATCCTGTAGAGTCTGTATCTCCTAGTTTAGTGGGGATTTGTGTGGACTACTTGACCCGTTTTATGAAAGGGGCAGAAGCCAGTGATGCTTTCAGAATATCTCTCTTGGGAGCTCAGATGGTGGGCATGGGAGACCTAGCAGAAGCACTGCTCGATTTGGTGACAGGATTGGACGATTTATCAATAGAAAGTGCGTGTCGTTTGGTTTCTTTTGATGTCGTTTTTCGTGCGGGGATTAAGTATTATAAGCCATTTGAGGAAATTTCAGTGGATGCCGAAACGATAGAGAATATTTGTATCATGGTGGAGCGAAGTCTTTGTTTCTTTAATCTCTATGGTCCTTTGGTAAAAGATGGCTTTCATTTTCTTGGAGGATATACAGATACGATTGATAAGGGTGATGGAGATTTTCTGACCAAGGATACACTGTGGGATTTTAAGGTGACTAAAACAGCTCCTAATAAAGACCATACACTACAAGTCCTTGTATACTATATCATGGGCTTACATTCCTTTGATCCTGACTTCCTTTCTATCGAAAATCTTGGATTTTATAACCCTCGAAAAAATATTGTTTATCAACTTCCAGTCTCTTCTATTCCTTTAGATTTGATTCGAACGATTGAAAATGAAGTGATTTGTTATAAATGATTGCTTGTTTAAAAAAATAATTGTAAAACTTAGAAAGAAACATTATGGAAACAACACAAACTTCCCAGTCGCTCTACCAAGCCCTGTGGAACTCAGCGGATGTTCTCCGCTCCAAGATGGATGCTAATGACTACAAGTCCTATCTCTTGGGTATGGTCTTTTATAAGTACCTGTCAGATAAGATGCTCTTTTTCGTGGCGGAGACTATGGAGGAGGGGAGTGAGAGTCTAGAGGCTGCCCTTGAGGTTTATCGTAACTACTATGAGGATGCGGACACCCACGAGGATCTTCTTGCAGTGATGAAGGACGAACTCAACTATAGTATCAAGCCTGAGTTGACATTTACGGCTCTTGTAGCACATGTCAATGAGGGGACTTTCCAGTTGGAAGATTTGGCTCAAGGTTTTCGTGATATTGAGCAGAGTGATGAACTCTATGAAAACCTCTTTGAAGATATTGACCTCTATTCCAAAAAGCTAGGGGCCACTCCGCAAAAGCAAAACCAAACGGTGGCGGCAGTCATGAAAGAGTTGGCTGTGCTAGATGTAGCTGGTCATGCTGGAGATATGCTGGGGGATGCCTATGAGTATCTGATTGGTCAGTTTGCAACTGACTCGGGTAAGAAGGCTGGTGAGTTCTATACACCTCAGCCTGTTGCCAAACTTATGACTCAGATTGCCTTTGTGGGTCGTGAGGACCAGCTAGGCTTTACCATCTATGATCCGACCATGGGGTCCGGCTCTCTCTTGCTCAATGCCAAGAAATACTCTCATAAACCGCAGACAGTAGTCTACTTTGGTCAGGAGCTCAATACCTCAACCTATAACTTGGCTCGGATGAACATGATTCTACATGGTGTTCCAGTTGAGAATCAATTTCTCCACAATGCCGATACCTTGGATGAAGACTGGCCGACTCAAGAGCCGACCAACTTTGACGGTGTTCTCATGAACCCACCCTACTCTGCCAAGTGGTCTGCTAGTTCTGGCTTTATGGCGGATCCTCGTTTCTCTCCATTTGGGAAACTGGCACCCCAGTCTAAGGCTGATTTTGCCTTTCTTTTGCATGGTTATTACCACCTCAAGCAGGATAATGGAGTTATGGCTATCGTTCTTCCCCATGGTGTTCTTTTCCGTGGCAATGCGGAAGGAACCATTCGTAAGGCCTTGTTAGAAGAAGGAGCCATTGACACGGTTATTGGTCTTCAGCCAATATCTTCTTTAATACCAGTATTCCGACCACGGTTATCATTCTCAAAAAGAACCGTACTGATCGTGATGTCTACTTTATCGATGCTTCTAAGGAGTTTGATAAGGGGAAAAACCAGAATATCATGACGGATGCTCATATCGAGAAGATTCTGGAAGCCTACAAGGCTCGTGAGGAGATTGATAAGTTTGCCCATCTAGCAAGCTATGAAGAAATCGTCGGAAATGACTATAACCTCAATATCCCTCGCTATGTAGATACCTTTGAGGAAGAAGAAGTCGAACCACTGACAGATATCGTCAGCAAGATTAACACGACAAATCAAGCAATCCAAAACCAAACCGCTTCCCTACTTGAAATGCTCGGTCAACTACACGGAACCACACCAGAAGCCGATGCTGAACTTAAAGAGTTTTTGAAAGAGTTTAAAGGGTGATGGAGAAGATTGTTTAGCTCAGATTTAAGATAAAACTTTAGCTAGGCTGATATAGTTGTATTTTCTAACGTTAGCGAGGAGGGGCTTTTTTCAAGCATGATAGAAGAGAGAACTGTGAAATTGTATAACGAGCTTAAAGATTTAATATGGTAGAATAGAGTGTATAGATTTTACTTGAAGCTTTGTTTAGAAAGGAAGACCATGACACCGACCTATGAAATTGATAATCCCAGACTCTCTTATCAGACCAAATTAGACCTATGGGAAACGGGATTTGGTTTACAAAAGGTAGATAATCTAGAGCCGTCTCCGTATATGAGAGAACTAGCAGAGCAAAATTCTCAAGGAAAGTTGACTTATCAAGAAGTTTATGATCAAGTAACGGCTTATCACCAAGAGACGGATGATAGTACAAGAGAAGCAGACCTTGTTGCCATGAGAATTGTGGAGCTCTTGTCCTCTAATGCCTTTAAATTTGCTCCAACAACATTGAAATTGATTCATAGAGAGCTTTTCTTTGGCCTCCTGCCACAAGGCATTTCCTTGGGAGAATACCGCTCTTATAACATTACAAAAAGTGAGGCTGTTTTAAATGGAGACAGTGTCATATATGATGATTTTCGCACGGTAGCAGATAGTTTGACCTATGATTTTCAGCAGGAAAGTCAATTTGATTATCGAGGAAAATCCGATATCGAAGTAGTGCAACATATCAAGACTTTTATTTCAGGTATTTGGCAGATTCATCCTTTTGGAGAAGGAAATACTCGAATGATAACAGTATTTTTGATTAAGTACCTTAGAACTATGGGATTTCAAGTAGACAACAAACCCTTCCAAGAAAATGCAAAGTATTTTCGAGATGCTCTTGTTCTAGATAATGCGAAGCTATTCCAGAAAAAACCAGAATATCTGGAACAATTTTTTGAAAATCTCTTATTAGTTGGGCAACATGATTTAGAAATAGACTAAGAGATTAACGATTTATTGTACATTTTGAGTTAGAAATTATTCCCCCTTTTGAGGATGGAAATGTTCGTGTGGGGCGGACGGGTTAGAGTCTTATCTTGAAGAGCATTACCAGATAATAACTGCAGTTGCACAAGAACTAACAGGTTTGAGTGCGGCAACCATGCGTCGTTATCTCCAACTATTTGTAAACCAAGGTTTATTAGAAAAATCAGGAACTACAAAAAATACTATTTATTCGCTCATATTCCGCTCATTTTTAAGGTACAACATTGTTTCCATATTTCCTGGAAACGGATAGAAAGCAAGGAGAAAGATGGAACAAACTAACCAAAAATCCCAGTGCCAACAACTATGGGCTAGAAATAAATACCTCGTTTTGGGTCATTCCAGCAATATTTACAATGAGATTCGCCAGTATCTAAAGCAGGAAGTGGTGGAGGTGAGTAAGGTTAAAGAGATGATTGACCATGCCTGTCAAATCTCAGAACACAGGGGGCAGGTTTGCAATGCTTTTCAGCATATTTGGGGCTATTTTAAAAAGAAAGCGACAGATGCCGAGCGCAAGGACTATATGCTCTTGCTGGATTGCTACCGATTTGGTCAGGCTTCCAAGGAAGATGTGATTGCTAAAACCCGAGATTTGCTTGAACGCTATCCAAATACCTATTTGCAACATTCAACGTTACTTAAAGGAGATTCCCGTGAGACTTTGGCATGAGGCTTTGATTTCACAACTTCCGCGTCCTCAACTTTTGGGACAACATAGAGAGTGCTGCGCCCTCCGTGGCAATGGCTGGGGCAGAAAGCATGCGACGGTTGACTATGTCTTTACTCACTCGCCCTATCGTCTCTATGCCTATCATGACTTGATTATGGAGGAAATGGTTAAACGAGGCTTTAGGGTCAGTCCAGAGTGGTTGGACAAGAACTACCGAGGGAAGACCTGCCCTCTCTATGAAGATTTAGCAGAGGAGAAATTGACCAGTCCTATATACAGCGAACATGACGCTGCCTACTATAAGGAGTGCCTGGACAATCTCCGAGAGAAGGGGATTGAGCTGGAGTAAACGTAAGGATTGCCTTCAATTTATAACTCTTCTCGTAATTTTTTCGAATAATAAAGATGAGACCTTTAGAGTTTTTCTAAGGTCTTCTTTTTATGAGTGTCCAGATGTACTTTTAATAACTTTTAAGTTATAATTTTTTTAAAAAAACAAACGTGAACTGAAGGACTTAAAAGAAAGAGGGTTAAGTGATGAAGAATAGTGCTATTGGAAGTAACTGGAAGGATGTCCGATCAGAACTCTTTACGAAGGAGGAAATACTTGAAAGTGATATGCGGGTAGCTATCATGAGCGAGTTGATTGAAGTCAGACATAAGCAAGGAATCAGTCAGAAAAAGCTAGAAGAACTTAGTGGAATAAGCCAGCCTGTCATAGCTAGAATGGAAACAGGAAAGACTAGTCCTCAGTTGGATACAGTCTTGAAAGTTTTAGCCAGTTTAGGAAAGACACTAGCAGTCGTCCCACTCGAACAGAGAAAGAGTTGATAGGAAGAAGTTGGAAAACTTTAACAAATTTAACAGTTATAGTGCCTCAAGTGTATAATATAGAAAAATTATGCTTTATTTATATCAAGTGCGAACGAAGTGAGCTTTTAGCGGATATTTTCCGCTATAGTGGTATTCTAGATAATAATTTATTATTATCTAGAACGGAATTTTTGAGACGTTCTGGCTCAAAAATTAGGGATGAAATTACGAAGTAAGTTGCTCCCGTCCGCACTTTTCAGGGAAATATCAGAATTACAAAAGAAAAATCAACCTATAGTCTTTTCTAATAACAAGCCATAGTCACTTATAAGAATTACTAATAACGTGTTTGAACCGCCTAACTGAAATAAAGCTATAAAACAAGCTACACAAAGGATTTGAGGCATTTGTTTCAAGTCTTTTTCTTTTGTTTAAAACAGAGATATAGTTTCAAACTATATCAAAGCCTAATTTTTTACAATTATACAGACGCTTTCTTTTCTGTTAAGATAGTTTCAACAACAAATTTTGGAGGACACATCATGTCAACTACAATCATCGGTTTCCCTCGTTTGGGCGAATTCCGCGAATTAAAATTTACAACTGAAAAATACTTTAGAAAAGAAATCTCAGAAGAAGAACTCTTGGCAGCAGCAAAAGATTTGCGTGCTAAACACTGGAACATTGTCAAAGAAAAAGGCATCACTGAAATTCCATCAAATGACTTTTCTCACTATGACAACTTCCTAGATGCAGCTTTCCTTTTCAACGTGGTACCTGCTTCAGTTCAAAACTTGGACTTGTCTGACCTTGAGCGCTACTTCGCTTTGGGTCGTGGTTACCAAGGAGAAAAAGGAGACGTTCGCGCCCTTCCAATGAAGAAATGGTTCAACACCAACTACCACTACATCGTTCCTAAATTTGAAAAAGACACTCAAGTCAAACTTGCAGGTCACAAGATTTTTGATGAGTTCCAAGAAGCCAAAGAACTTGGATTGAATACTCGTCCAGTTCTTGTAGGTCCATTCACTTTCCTTCAATTGTCAGATTTTGAAGAAGGCGTGAAAGCAGAAGACTTCGTAGACAGCTTAGTGGCTGCTTACCAAGATGTTTTTGCTAAATTGGCTGAACTTGGTGCAACTCGTATCCAACTCGATGAAGCGGCTCTTGTAAAAGATTTGACAGCTGAAGAAAAAGCTCTCTTCTTGAACCTTTACAACAAACTTTTGGCTGACAAAAAAGGTCTTGAAGTCTTGCTTCAAACTTACTTCGGAGACGTTCGTGACGTTTACGCTGACCTTGTAAATTTGCCAGTAGATGCTATCGGTCTTGATTTCGTTGAAGGTAAGAAAACTCTTGAATTGGTTAAAGGTGGTTTCCCAGCTGATAAGACTCTTTATGCAGGTATTGTCAATGGTAAAAACATCTGGCGTAACAACTACGAAAAGAGCTTGGCTGTTCTTGAGCAAATCCCAGCTGAAAACATTGTCTTGACAAGCTCATGCTCACTTCTTCATGTGCCATTTACAACTGCTAATGAAGAATTTGAACCAGCAATCTTGAACCACTTTGCTTTCGCAGTTGAAAAATTGGATGAAATCCGTGATTTGGATGCTATCCGCAACGGTCAAGGTGAAGAAGCACTTGCAGCCAACAAAGAACTCTTTGCGACTGAGCGTGTTGGTGAAAATGCGGAACTTCGTGCGCGTATCGCTGGCTTGACAGACGCAGATTACACTCGTTTGCCAGCCTTTGCAGAACGTGAAGCTATCCAAGAAGAAGCTTTCAAACTTCCAGCTCTTCCAACAACAACGATCGGTTCATTCCCTCAAACAAAAGAAGTTCGTGCTAAACGTTTGGCTTACCGTAAAGGTGAATTGTCTCAAGAAGAGTACGATGCTTTCCTTGCTGAAACGATTGATGAATGGATCAAATGGCAAGAAGATATCGACTTTGATGTCCTTGTTCACGGTGAATTTGAGCGTAATGACATGGTTGAGTACTTCGGTCAAAACTTGTCAGGTTACCTCTTCTCTAAAAATGGTTGGGTTCAATCATACGGTATGCGTGGGGTTAAACCACCAATCATCTGGGGTGATGTCACTCGTCTTAACCCAATCACTGTTAAATGGTCTAGCTATGCACAAAGCCGTACAAACAAACCTGTTAAAGGTATGTTGACTGGACCTGTTACCATTCTCAACTGGTCATTCCCACGTGAAGACATCTCTATCAAGGATTCAACTCTTCAAATCGCCCTTGCTATCAAGGATGAAGTACTTGACCTTGAAGCTGCTGGTGTGAAAATCATCCAAATCGATGAGGCTGCTCTTCGTGAAAAATTGCCACTCCGTCGTAGCGACTGGTACGAAGACTACCTTGACTGGGCAATTCCTGCCTTCCGCTTGGTACACTCAACAGTAGCGCCAGACACACAAATCCACACTCACATGTGTTATTCAGAATTTACAGATATCATCCCAGCTATCGACAACTTGGATGCGGACGTTATCTCATTTGAGGCTAGCCGTTCAAACCTTGAAATCTTGGACGAACTCAAAGCGAAAAACTTCCAAACAGAAGTAGGACCTGGGGTTTACGATATCCACTCACCTCGTGTGCCAAATGAAGGCGAAATCGACCACACAATCGAAGCCATCCTTGCTAAAGTGCCAAGCAAGAAAGTTTGGATCAACCCTGACTGTGGTTTGAAAACACGTGGTATTCCAGAAACAAAAGAAAGCTTGATTCGCCTTGTTGAAGCAGCTAAAGCTGCGCGTGAGAAATTGTAAGATAGGATTTCTCAAGAAGCGCTGTTTGGTCAATCTGCCTGTTTCACTTGGATTCTAGGAATCCAGCTAACGAAAAATCAACTAGAAAAGGATAATGACTATGTCACGCCAAACACCGTCACTCTCATTTGAAGTGTTCCCTCCCAACCCAGCCGTGGGTAATGATAACATTATTTCTGCTCTTCAAGATATGCAGGAGTTGGCTCCCCACTTTATCAGTGTGACTGCCAGCAATAATAAATTTAATATCAAGGAAACGACGGTTCGTTTGGCTGACTTTATCCAAAATGACTTGGCGATTCCGACTATTGCTCACTTGCCAGCTATCTATCTGACCAAGGACAAGGTTGCTGAAACGATTGCAGACTTGGACAAGGTTGGAGTGCAGAAAATCTTGGCTCTTCGTGGGGATATTATTCCTGATGTGGAACCTCAAAAGGATTTCCGTTATGCAACGGACTTGATCGAGTTCATCAAGGAGCAAGCCCCTCACTTTGATATTATCGGAGCATGCTATCCAGAAGGGCATCCAGATTCACCAAATCAGATTTCAGATATCCAAAATCTTAAGAAGAAAGTAGATGCAGGTTGTTCGAGCCTTGTAACTCAGCTTTTCTTTGACAATGAGCGCTTCTATGATTTCCAAGATAAGTGCATCTTGGCTGGTATTGATGTTCCTATTCATGCAGGGATTATGCCAATTCTGAATCGAAATCAAGCTCTTCGCCTCTTGAAGACTTGTGAGAATATCCATCTTCCACGCAAATTCAAAGCCATCTTAGACAAGTATGAGCATGACCCTGAGTCGCTCAGAGCAGCAGGACTTGCCTATGCAGTGGACCAAATCGTGGACTTGGTAACTCAGGATGTTGCTGGAGTGCATCTTTACACCATGAACAACGCTGAAACAGCAAAATATATCCACCAAGCAACCCATGCCTTGTTTAATCATCAGTCTCTAGGATAATAAAAAGTAAACCATTCTTCTCAGGTGAGGGGAATGGTTCCTTTTTAATGGTAAAGACCGCACTTTTTAAGAAAAATATGATAAAATAGACTCTGTACGTACTTGATACAAAGATGAGGGTATTAAATAATAGAATGCATTCTAACTGTAAGGTTTACCGACACGAGCGAGTCAAATCGATATTATTTGACGAGAGAGTTAGTAAAGCATTTAATTGCCTACAACTCTGTGGAAAAAGATAAATCTGCCTAGGAGCAGTCGCTCCGTCGTTCGATTTCCTATTTTCCTTTGGGTTGCTTGACGTCCTTGGTATCTTGATCTTTGTAGGCAAGGCGTATAATTTCATCAATCCAAAGGGGATTAAAATGGCAAAACAAGTGTTTCAAACGACTTTTGCGGGTCGTGAGTTAATCGTAGAGACTGGTCAGGTTGCTAAGCAAGCAAATGGCGCAGTTGTTGTGCGTTACGGTGAGTCAACTGTCTTGACTGCTGCCGTTATGTCTAAGAAAATGGCAACTGGAGATTTCTTCCCACTTCAAGTCAACTACGAAGAAAAAATGTATGCGGCTGGGAAGTTTCCTGGTGGCTTTATGAAACGTGAAGGACGTCCTTCAACTGATGCGACTTTGACAGCGCGTTTAATTGACCGTCCAATCCGTCCGATGTTTGCGGAAGGTTTCCGTAACGAAGTCCAAGTCATCAACACCGTGCTTTCTTATGATGAAAATGCATCTGCACCAATGGCAGCTATGTTTGGTTCATCCTTGGCACTTTCCATTTCAGATATTCCATTTGACGGTCCAATCGCTGGTGTCCAAGTGGGCTATGTGGATGGTCAAATCATCATCAACCCTACGCAAGAACAAGCAGAGCAATCTCTCCTTGAATTGACAGTAGCTGGTACCAAACATGCCATCAACATGGTAGAGTCTGGTGCTAAAGAATTGTCAGAAGAAATCATGTTGGAAGCTCTCCTTAAAGGGCACGAAGCAGTTAAAGAATTGATTGCCTTCCAAGAAGAAATCGTTGCTGCAGTTGGTAAGGAAAAAGCAGAAGTGGAATTGCTTCATGTGGACGCTGACTTGCAAGCTGAAATTATCGAAGCCTACAACAGCGACCTCCAAAAAGCTGTTCAAGTAGAAGAAAAATTGGCCCGTGAAGCTGCAACTCAAGCAGTGAAAGACCAAGTGACTGCCGTTTACGAAGAAAAATATGCAGACCACGAAGAATTTGACCGTATCATGCGTGATGTGGCTGAAATCTTGGAACAAATGGAGCACGCTGAAGTACGCCGTTTGATTACAGAAGATAAGGTACGTCCTGATGGTCGTAAGGTCGATGAAATCCGTCCTTTGGATGCGGTTGTTGACTTCCTTCCTCGTGTGCATGGCTCTGGTCTTTTCACTCGTGGACAAACTCAGGCTCTTTCAGTCTTGACCTTGGCTCCAATGGGAGAAACTCAAATCATTGATGGTTTGGATCCAGAGTACAAGAAACGCTTTATGCACCACTATAACTTCCCACAATACTCTGTAGGGGAAACTGGCCGTTATGGTGCGCCAGGTCGTCGTGAAATCGGTCACGGTGCCCTTGGTGAGCGTGCTCTTGCTCAAGTCTTGCCAAGTTTGGAAGAATTCCCATATGCTATCCGCTTGGTAGCAGAAGTCTTGGAATCAAATGGTTCTTCATCTCAAGCTTCTATCTGTGCGGGAACTCTTGCCCTTATGGCTGGTGGTGTGCCAATCAAGGCGCCAGTAGCTGGTATTGCAATGGGACTTATCTCAGATGGAAATAATTACACAGTCTTGACAGATATCCAAGGTTTGGAAGACCACTTTGGAGATATGGACTTTAAGGTTGCAGGTACTCGTGACGGGATTACAGCCCTACAAATGGATATCAAGATCCAAGGGATTACTGCAGAAATTTTGACAGAAGCTCTTGCCCAAGCCAAGAAAGCTCGTTTTGAAATCCTTGACGTGATTGAAGCAACCATTCCAGAAGTTCGTCCAGAATTGGCTCCAACTGCTCCGAAAATTGATACCATCAAGATTGATGTGGACAAGATTAAGATTGTCATCGGTAAGGGTGGAGAAACCATCGATAAGATTATCGCTGAAACAGGCGTTAAGATTGATATCGACGAAGAAGGAAATGTGTCTATCTACTCTAGCGACCAAGATGCTATTAACCGTGCTAAAGAAATTATTGCTGGTTTGGTCCGTGAAGCCAAAGTAGATGAAGTTTACCGTGCTAAAGTCGTTCGTATCGAGAAATTTGGTGCCTTTGTTAACCTCTTTGATAAGACAGATGCCCTTGTTCATATCTCTGAGATGGCTTGGACGCGTACCAATAATGTCGAAGACTTGGTAGCAATCGGGGATGAAGTTGATGTTAAGGTTATCAAGATTGATGAAAAAGGACGTGTGGATGCTTCTATGAAAGCCCTTCTTCCTCGTCCTCCAAAACCTGAACGTGATGAAAAAGGCGAAAAGTCTGAGAGACCTCACCGCCCACGTCATCATAAGGACCACAAAACTAAGAAAGAATTTACAGAAACACCAAAAGATTCAGAATAAGAAAAGGAGAAATGTATGGGATGGTGGCGCGAAACCATTGATATCGTAAGAGAAAATGATCCAGCGGCCCGCACCACTTTGGAGGTTTTGCTGACTTATCCAGGTGTCAAGGCCTTGGCGGCCCACCGTCTCTCGCATTTTCTCTGGAAGCATGGCTTTAAACTCTTGGCGCGTATGCACAGCCAGTTTTGGCGCTTTTGGACTCAAATTGAGATTCATCCAGGTGCTCAGATTGATTCAGGTGTCTTTATCGACCACGGATCTGGTCTGGTGATTGGGGAGACAGCGATTGTTGAAAAAGGTGTTCTCCTTTATCACGGAGTGACTCTTGGGGGGACTGGTAAGGATGTTGGTAAACGCCATCCAACCGTGCGAAAAGGAGCTTTAATATCAGCCCATGCCCAAGTTATTGGACCGGTGGAAATCGGCGAAAATGCTAAGGTGGGAGCAGCAGCAGTTGTTGTGGCAGACGTACCTAGTGATGTGACGGTTGTCGGTATTCCTGCTAAGATTGTCCGTGTTCATGGTAAGAAGGATGAGCCGGTCATTCACGAAGTAGAAGAAAAACGAGAGTATTATGTCAATAAACTCGAGCAGGCTAAAGATGCCAGTCACAGATCGTCTGGTTTGTAGAGGATACCTATATGATTCAAGCAAGAAACAAGTTAAGCCAAGAGGAGCTATCTGAGGCGAAGAAACTAATTAACTATTGCCAAAACTATGACGGTACCTATCGTGATCCCTATCTCTCTAACATGCTTAATTTTGACCCAAACATGCCCGCCTTTTTCCTTTATTATGAAAAAGGCGAACTTGTTGGTCTCTTAACTGTCTATGCTGATGACCAAGATGTGGAAGTGACGATACTGGTTCATCCAGATTATCGTCGTCAGGGAATTGCGCGTGCATTGGTTACTAGTTTTGAAAAAGAAACGGCTTCTTTCCCTATTCGTTCAGTGACTTTTCAGACAGAACGTATTTTTCTAGAACGTCATCCTGATTTTGTCAGCAACTGGGGATTGGTCGAGGATGAAGATACAGAAACTTGGTTAGGTAAGGATAGAAGACCTTATCCGTTATCAAATGTTTCTAATATTGAAGTTTTGTTAGCAGATAGTTCGTATCAGGATCAAATTAGCCAATTAAAATTTCAGGCATTTTCAGAGGAACATGAATCGAGAGAAGTTGTGGATAGATATGTCGCCGAAGCCCTGAAGGATCCAGAAAGTCGTCTATATATTTTATTAAAAGACGGTCAGGTTATTGGGACTTGCACGGTTGATTTATCGAGCGATACGAATTACTTCTACGGTTTAGCAATATCTGAACCTGAACATGGAAAAGGCTATGGAAGCTACTTAGCAAAATCCATCGTTAACCAACTAATTGAGCAAAATGATAAGGAATTTCAGATTGCAGTAGAAGATAGCAATGTAGGTGCCAAACGTTTGTATGAAAAAATTGGCTTTGTCAAACAGACTCAGGTGGTTTATCTGAATGAGAAAGGAGCAAGGGATTCCGGAGTGTAGAGAGATTCGGACTGAAATTCAATTGAACTCTTAGTGACGAAACTAACAGTTCTTGGATTTTAGCTTTCCTGATTATGATTTATGATTAAAATCTATGACACCATGTCTCGTGATTTGCGAGAATTTGTCCCGATTGAGGACGGTAAGGTCAAGATGTATGTTTGTGGGCCAACTGTGTACAACTATATCCACGTGGGGAATGCCCGCTCAACAGTGGCTTTTGATACGGTTCGTCGCTATTTTGAGTACCGTGGGTATGAGGTTGCCTATATTTCCAATTTTACAGATGTAGATGATAAGATTATCAACCGTGCCAAGGAAGAGGGCATCACGCCTCAGGAGGTTGCGGACAAGTACATCACTGCCTTTCGTGAGGATGTGACAGCCTTGGGCGTCAAACCTGCGACCCGCCATCCGCGTGTGGTGGAGTTTATGGCTGACATCATCCGCTTTGTGGAAGATTTGATTGAAAAAGGCTTTGCCTACGAGAGTCACGGAGATGTCTATTTCCGTGTGGAAAAATCTCACAACTATGCCAAATTGGCTAATAAAACCTTGGAAGATTTGGAGCTAGGTGCTTCAGGTCGAACCGATGAAGAAACGGTTCGCAAGGAAAATCCTGTAGACTTTGCCCTATGGAAATCTGCCAAACCAGGCGAGATTTCTTGGGATAGCCCTTGGGGATCTGGTCGTCCGGGCTGGCACATCGAGTGTTCGGTCATGTCGACAGAGATTTTGGGCGATACTATTGATATCCACGGTGGTGGAGCCGATCTAGAGTTTCCTCATCACACCAACGAAATTGCCCAGTCTGAAGCTAAAACAGGCAAGACTTTTGCCAACTACTGGATGCACAATGGCTTTGTCAATATCGATAATGTCAAGATGTCTAAATCTTTGGGCAACTTTATCACAGTACATGATGCCCTTAAAACCCTTGATGGCCAAGTCCTTCGTTTCTTCTTTGCGACTCAGCATTACCGCAAGCCTATCAACTTTACGGAAAAGGCAGTGCGAGACGCTGAGACCAATCTCAAGTATCTGAAAAACACTTATGAGCAACCATTTACAGGAAAAGTGGATGTCAAAGAGTTACAAGCTTTTAAAGACAAGTTTGTAGCAGCTATGGATGAGGATTTCAACTCTGCCAACGGTATTACAGTAGTCTTTGAAATGGCCAAGTGGATCAACTCAGGCAACTATGATGCAGTGGTTAAGGAAGCTCTTGCGTCTATGTTAGAGGTCTTTGGTATTGTCTTTGTTGAGGAAGTTTTGGATGAAGAGATTGAAGCCTTGATCCAAAAACGCCAAGAAGCGCGTGCCAATCGTGACTTTGCGACAGCGGACCAGATCCGTGACCAATTGGCTGCTCAAGGGATTAAGCTCCTTGACACCAAGGATGGAGTGAGGTGGACTCGTGATTGATGTCAATCTCATTAACGGGATTGCGCTAGCCTTTGAAGGAGATGCGGTGTATTCTATGTATATTCGCCGTCACCTCATTCTAAAAGGTATGACCAAACCCAATAAACTCCATCAAGAAGCGACTAAGTATGTATCGGCTAAAGCTCAGGCCAGCCTGATTTCCCTCATGTTAGAGGAGCAAGTCCTAACGAAAAAAGAAGAAGAAATCTACAAACGTGGCCGCAATACCAATAGCCACACCAAGGCTAAAAATGCCGATGTGGTGACCTACCGTATGTCCACAGGTTTTGAAGCAGTGATGGGCTATCTCCATATGACTGAAAATCTGGAACGTCTTGAGAGCTTGATTTCGTGGTGCATCCAAAAAGTGGAGGGATAGGACATGATGGCAAAAGAACTACAAGACTGGTTTCCTGAGGCTCAGATTTCAGACCAACCAGTAGAGAAAGAGGGTTACTTAACTCTTCCTTTAGCTTCTCAGCAGTGGATTTTGCTGGAGGAAGCTGGGCTCAGTGAGCGTGAAAAGCAGTTGATTTCGCTTTTGACCCAGCAGGAGCAGGCTCGTTCGCTCAATCCTTGGTATTCTTTTTTGATTGAGGGGAAGGGACAGGCACCACAAGCTTTTAAAAAGATTCAGCTGGTTTACTGTCATCTTTCCTATTTTCAGCAGGAAAATCTAGTTTCTTGGCTAGATATGATGCGGACTCTTTTTCCCAACTGTCAGACGGTGCTGCAGGTCGGAGCTCAGGATTATGTTTTCGTGCTTCAACAAGACAAATACACTTCTGTACGAGCTATTTTAAGTGATACGATTGAAGCGGTTGAGTATGACTTTGGACTTCGTCTGTCAATCATGTTGGGCCAGGTTTGGTCTCAGACAGGCCATCAAGCCCTATCAGACTTGATTAAAGCTGAGCGCGATTTGTTCAAAACTTGGTGGCGTCAGGGTCACCAAGGTGTTCATACTTTTTCTCAGCTCTATCTTTGGAGTATGGGAGAAAGACTCGTGGATTTGAAGGCAATCAAGGAATGTCTACACCAGATGATTTTGGATCAAGATCAGATTCAGGAGATTGTTCTTTCTCTTTGGGAAAATAGTGCTGTTCTCACTAAAACAGCCCAGCAACTCTATCTACACCGCAATTCTCTCCAATACAAGATTGATAAATGGGAAGAGTTGACAGGACTTCAGTTGAAGGAGTTGACCGATCTGACATTGTGCTATCAATTGATTTTACCAGATATTCTCTAAAGTTTTGTGCAAGTTGCACAGAACTTTTTTGTTTTTTTGTTCATCTTGCCATAGAAATGTAAAGCGTTTTCATCTATAATAAAACTATCAAAAGACAAAAGGAGTTCACCTCATGGTAGAATTGAATCTTAAAAACATTTACAAAAAATATCCAAACAGCGAACACTACTCAGTTGAAGACTTCAACTTGGACATCAAAGACAAAGAATTTATCGTTTTCGTAGGTCCTTCAGGATGTGGTAAATCAACTACTCTTCGTATGATTGCTGGTCTTGAAGACATCACAGAAGGTACTGCATCTATCGATGGCGTGGTTGTCAACGACGTAGCTCCAAAAGACCGTGACATCGCCATGGTATTCCAAAACTACGCTCTTTACCCACACATGACTGTATACGATAACATGGCTTTTGGTTTGAAATTGCGTAAATATAGCAAGGAAGACATCGACAAACGTGTGCAAGAAGCAGCTGAAATCCTTGGATTGAAAGAATTCTTGGAACGTAAACCAGCTGACCTTTCAGGTGGTCAACGTCAACGTGTTGCCATGGGTCGTGCCATCGTCCGTGACGCAAAAGTATTCTTGATGGACGAACCTTTGTCAAACTTGGATGCCAAACTTCGTGTATCAATGCGTGCTGAAATCGCTAAAATCCACCGTCGTATCGGAGCTACAACTATCTACGTAACTCACGACCAAACAGAAGCGATGACACTTGCAGACCGTATCGTTATCATGTCAGCAACTAAGAACCCTGCTGGTACAGGTACCATCGGACGTGTGGAACAAATCGGTACTCCTCAAGAAGTTTACAAAAACCCAGTGAACAAATTCGTTGCAGGATTCATCGGAAGCCCAGCTATGAATTTCATCAACGTGAAATTGGTTGGTAGCGAAATTGTTTCTGACGGTTTCCGTTTGAAAGTTCCAGAAGGAGCATTGAAAGTTCTTCGTGAAAAAGGCTACGAAGGTAAAGAATTGATTTTCGGTATTCGTCCAGAAGACGTGAATGCAGAACCTGCTTTCCTTGAAACATTCCCAGAATCAGTTGTCAAAGCTACTATCTCTGTATCAGAATTGCTTGGTTCAGAATCTCACCTTTACTGCCAAGTTGGTAAAGATGAATTTGTTGCCAAAGTTGATGCTCGCGACTACTTGCAAACAGGTGCAACAGTTGAACTTGGATTTGACTTGAACAAAGCCCACTTCTTCGATGTAGAAACTGAAAAAACAGTTTACTAAGATAAAAGAAACTCAAAACACTGCTAGAGAAATCTGGCAGTGTTTTTTGAGATTGCGTAGAAAAAACTCCTAGGAAATTCCAGGAGAGTATGAGTGGTTATTTGAACTTGAATCCTTCGTAAATAAGCTCTGTTTTTGGATTTTGTTTCTTAATCTGTTTGGCAAGTGACTTCATCATAGAAAGAGAACCACACATATAGATGCTTGCATGTTCGGGCACTTTTTCTTGATCAAAATTAAGATAGCCGTCTTTCTACTGTTTACTAGATGGAGTTCAAAATTAGAATTTTTCTGAGCATAGTTACGGAGTAAATCTAGGTAGACTGCATTTTCATCTCCACGGAAGCTATAGTAGAAGTGAACCTGTTTATCTAAAATAGGATGTTCACGGATGTAAGAGATGAAGGGGGTGATCCCAATACCTCCAGCGATCCAAATCTGATTTTCTCGGTCTTCTTCTATAATCATGTGTCCGTAAGCTCTGTCTACGCTTACTTTGCTGCCGACTTGAAGATTGTCATAGATATTCTTGGTATGGTCGCCTGAATTTTTGACAGTAAAGTAAAGAGTTTGACCATGACCTCCTGAGATAGAAAAGGGATGCGGGGCACTTTCAAAACCTTCTTGGAAAATCTTTAGGAAGGCAAATTGTCCTGATTGATAGTTGAAAGGTCTGCTAAGATGGATTTGAATTTCTCTAGTATCGTGATTTAAGCGTTTGAGATTGGTAATTTTCCCAAGGTAGGGGAAGGTGATTATCTGGTAAAGGAAGATGATATAAAAACCAGCTAGCAAGCCTAAAAGGGCATAGCTACCAACAAGAAAACTTAGGAGATTAAATGTAAGGAGGCGATTGCCCATAATCATGTAGACGTGAAGGAGTCCAAAAATATAGGCTAGGTAAACCAGGCGGTGAATCTATCGCCAAGCTTCGTATTGGATGTATTTGCCTAAATAGGCGACAAGGATGATGCTGATAAAGATATAGATGGCAAGGTTGCCAAACTGAGCAGCTAAGCGAGAGCCCCACAAACCGCCCATACTAAAGTTATGAAAGATTAGTAGGATGATGGAGAGAAAGGCTGTGAATTTGTGGATGGTGTAGACCTTCTCCAAACCGTGAAACCAGCTTTCTAGTAGTGGGAGACGAGTGGCGAGGATAAAGGTCAGAGATAGGCTTGTTAGAGCTAGTCCTGGAATCATGAATTGGGGAGAAGTGTTCATCCAAGCGAAAAGAGTCAGGATAAAACTAGCTATGATAAAAAGTATTCCTTTGATTGATTTCATAAAAAATTCCATTTCATTTAGATTTAATTTGTTGTAAATAAATTTGTTACATTTTATCATAGAAAAAGTATGGTGTCAAATTGAGGTCTATAAATATCTACTCTCATCAAAAAACTCTCCAATTGAACTGGAGAGTGGCTGTTTATACTCAATGAAAATCAAAGAGCAAACTAGGAAGCTAGCCGCAGGTTGCTCAAAACACTGT